>JALOLI010000360.1 GCA_025456165.1 Acidimicrobiia bacterium
CTCGCCGCGCCGGAACATCCCCAGGGCGATGGTGCCGGCGGCGGCGATGATCAAGAGCAGAGCGGTCAACTCGAAGGGGAGCACCCAGCGGCGGAACAGGTCCGACCCCAGCGCCTCCACCGTCCCGTTCGCCTCGCCGGGGAACTGCTCGCCGGTGACCCACACGAAGCGCCCGGCTACGAGCACCCCCGCCCCGAACAGGGCGAGCAGGGCCAGGGCCAGGGGGCGCTGCACCGGCAGGTTCTCCCGCCGGTCCTCGGACCGATCCACCCCCACCAGCATGATGACGAACAGGAACAGGGTCGAACAGGGTCATGACCGCCCCGGCGTACACGATCACCTGCACCGCGGCCACGAAGTGGGCCCCGTTGGACACGTAGAAGACGGCTACCGAGAACAGGGTGAGCATCAGGCCGAGAGCCGAGTAGACCGGGTTGCGGGCCCAGACCGTCGTCACCGCCCCGAGCAGGGCCGCCAGGGCGAAGATGACGAAGAGCACCAGCTCCACCATCAGCCCTCCCCCTCCTTCTCCCCGGGCGCCGCCGACTGGCCCCGCTCCGCCGGGGGCAGGCCCCAGCCGGCGATGGGGGTCCAGGCGACGATCCCCTCATAGGCGGCGCGCCCCGACGGGGCGGTGGCCCGCATCCAGCCGTCGGGCCGGCGCAGCTCGTCGAGATCGACCAGCGGCCCGGCGGGCTGGGGATGGGGCACATTCCCCTCGGCATCCATGAGCAGCTCGGCCCGGGTGTACATGGCGTCGCGGCGGCTGGTCACCGACATCTCGAAGAGGTGGGTCATGGTGCATGTTGATCTCGTAGACGTACCCGTAGCGCTCCCCCGGGCTGACCGGGGCGTCGGGCGGGTTCTCCTTGCCGCGCACGTAGATGCAGCGGGCGGGGCACACCCCGGCGCACAGCTCGCACCCGATGCACTTCTCCATGCCATCCGGGTACCGATTGAGCACGTGGCGGCCGTGGAAGCGGGTGGGCTTCACCCGCTTCTCCTCGGGGTACGACGTGGTCACCCGGCGCCGGAAGATCTGGCGGAAGGTGACGGCGAACCCGGACCAGGCGCCCATCAGCCCACCCCTCCGGCCCAAGGCGCCCCCCAGGTGCGAAAGGCGGTGACCACGGCGAAGAGCATCAGCCACACCAGGGCCAGCGGGATGAGCCGCTTCCACCCCAGGTCCATCAACTGGTCGTAGCGCAGCCGGGGCAGGGTGGCCCGGATCCAGATGAAGACGAAGACCAGCACGAAGGTCTTGAGGAAGAACCAGAAGAGCGGCATCACCCAGGCGATCCAGGCGGGCAGGCCGAAGGTCGGGCCGAGCCAGCCGCCGAAGAAGAGGGTCACCGCCAGCGCCGAGACGTTGAACATGTTCAGGTACTCGGCCAGGTAGAAGAGGGCGAAGCGGAACCCGGAGTACTCGGTGTGATAGCCGCCCACCAGTTCCGCCTCCGCCTCCACCAGATCGAAGGGGGCCCGGTTGGTCTCGGCGATGGCGGCGACGAAGTAGATGACGAACGACGGAGCCACCCAGAAGACGAACCAGCCGGGGATGAGCCAGCGGAACGACCCCTGCTGCAGCTCGACGATCCGGGAGAGCGACATCGTGCCCAGCCCGGCGTCCCCGGAGGACTGGGCGGAGGCCAGCAGCACCACCGGCACCAGGGCCAGTCCCATGGCGGCCTCGTAGGAGATCATCTGGGCCGTGGCCCGCACCCCGCCGAGCAAGGGGTACTTGGAACCGGAGGCCCAGCCGGCGAGCACCACCGCGTAGACCGCCAGGGACGACATGGCCAGCACGAAGAGCAAGGATGACCAGGAAGATCAAGAAGGCGGGGACCATGGCGGCGATGGGGGCCGCCAGGTAGATGCCCAGCTCGACCCTGCGAGGCACCACCGACTCCTTGAACAGCAACTTCAGGCCGTCGGCCACCGTCTGCAGCAGGCCCCAGGGCCCGGCGCGGTCGGGGCCGACCCGGTTCTGCATGTCGGCCACGATCTTGCGCTCCGCCCAGACGAGGAGGATGACCACCACCAGTAGCAGGGCGAAGGCGGCCACCACCTTCACCGCGGCGGTGAACCAGACGTTGGCGAAGAGGCTCTCGAGCACGCTCACGGCAGGGCCTCCACGCTAACCCGCAGGCCGCCGCCCACGGCCACCCCCAGGTGGGCCGGCAGGTAGACGGTGCCCGGGGAGAGGGAGGCGTCGAGGGCCGCCGGCAACTCCGCCGACCCGGCGCTCCCGGTGAGGCGCACCCGCCCCCCGTCGGCCACACCGAGGCGGGCGGCGTCGGCGGGGTGCAGGTGCAGCACGGCCTCGGCAGCAAGAGGTGCCAGGGAAGGGCCCTGCTGCACCAGGGTGCCGCGGTCGTAGAGCACCCGGGCGAGGTGCAGTGACAGGTCCCCCGCCTCCTCCTGCGGGGCCTCTAGGGGGAGGCCGTAGGGAGCCGGGGTGGGCAGGAGCAGGCCCTCGCGGCCGGCGCCCCAGTCGAGCGCCGCCCAGGAGACCCCGGCATAGG
>JALOLI010000187.1 GCA_025456165.1 Acidimicrobiia bacterium
AGGGCGAGCCAGAGGCCGTGGAGCCCGCCCCAGACCACGAAGCGCCAGGCCGCCCCGTGCCACAGGCCGCCGAGCAGCATGGTCAGCATCAGATTGCGGTAGGTGAGGAGGCGGCTGCCCTTGCTGCCGCCCAGTGGGACGTACAGGTAGTCACGCAGCCAACGCGACAGCGTCATGTGCCAGCGGCGCCAGAAGTCGGTGATGCTGGTGGCGGCGTAGGGGGCGTTGAAGTTCTCCGGGAAGTGGAAGCCCATGAGCAGCGAGACCCCGATGGCGATGTCGGAGTAGGCGCTGAAGTCGGCGTAGATCTGGATGGCATAGGCATAGATGGCGAACAGCGCTTCGGGCCCGGAGTGGAGGGCAGGCGAAGCGAACACCTGGTCCACTATGTGGGAGGCCAGGAAGTCGGCGATGACGATCTTCTTGGCCAGGCCGATGAAGATGAGGTAGAAGCCCCGGCTGGCGTCGATGCGGCGGGGATCGCGCGGAGCCTGCAACTGGGGGAGGAACTCGCTGCCCCGCACGATGGGCCCGGCCACCAGTTGCGGGAAGAACGAGAGGTAGACGGCGAAGTCGAGCCAGCGCGCCGGCGGGATCTTGCCCCGGAACACGTCGATCACGTAGGACATCGCCTGGAAGGTGAAGAAGGAGATGCCCACCGGGAGGATGATCTCCAGGGGGCGGAGCCCTACCTCCAGGCCCACCTTGTCGAGGGTGGCCACCACCGAGGTGATCAGGAAGTTGGTGTACTTGAAGTAGCCGAGGACCCCGAGGTTGGCGGCCACGGCTCCGATGAGGAACCAGCGGCGCGCCTGCGGAGAGCGGGCGCGGTGCATGCGCACGGCGAAGAACTGATTGAGCAGCGTGGAGCCGGCCAGCAGGCCGGTGAACCGCCAGTCCCAGAACCCGTAGAAGAAGTAGGAGGCCGCCAGGATGAACCAGCGCCACGGCGTGGGCTTCTTGTTCAGGAGCCAATGCCCCAGGAACACCACCACGAAGAAGATGGCGAACTGGACGGTGGGGAAGAGCATCGGCTCCTCGGGTGGGGCTCGGGTCGGGCCCCGGAACGATAACGCGGAGGAGGCCTTCCGCTTCGCCTACCGGCCCGGTGCCGGCCCCAGGAGCATCCCGTTGAGCAGCACATCCACGATGGTGCGGAACACCTCGGCGGGGGAGACGCCCTGCGCTTGCAGGTCGGGGTAGTCGAAGAACCCCGTCACGACCTCCCAGAACAGCATCTCCACCACCGGCCGCTTCAGCCCGGGGCGGATGCGGCCCTGAGCCTCGGCCCCCGAGTAGAGGAGGTCGAACAGGGCGCCGATGGCCCGGCGCTCTCGTCCTCGGACCTCGGCATAGGCCTCGGGATGGGCCTTCTCCAGGTCTCCCATCGCCGCCTGCAGTCCGGTGGGCAAGGCCATGACCACGGCGCCGATGCGCTCGAGGAAGGCGTCGACGTCGGGTTGCGCTTCCCCGCCGAGGTCGGCGATCACGGCTTCGAGCGCCTCCGCCAGTTGCAGGAACGCGGCGCGCACCAGGGTCTCGCGGTCGCCGAAGTAGCGGTACACCGTCATGCGCGTCACCCCGGCGGCGTCGGCCACCTCGTCCATGGAGACGCGCCGCACCCCCCGGGCCACCAGGAGGTCGCGGGCCGCCGCCAGGATCCGCTGGGGGGTGGTTCGCTCAACTCCGGTCATCTGATACGATCGTAACGGCACATGTAACATCTGTCCACAAACCCGGGCGATCGCCCGCCGCCGTGGTGAGATGGCGAGCGGGCCACACCGACGCTGAGCAGGAGACATGTTCGACAGACTCGGCCGTTTCGTCATCCGCTTCCGCTTCGCCTTCCTCGTCTTCTGGATCGCCCTGGCGGCGATCTGCTACCTGTTCGCCCCTTCCCTCGAGGAAGTGGGCACCTCCGACGAGACCTCGTTCCTGCCCGACGAGAGCGAGTCCCAGGAAGCGGGCTTCCTGCTCGCCGAGGCGTTCCCCGGGGACACGTCGACCGGGCAGGCCACCCTGGTCTTCTCCCGGCCCGGCGGGCTGACCTCCGCCGACCGGGAGTACATCGCCGGCCTGCCCGCCGCCATTGTCGATCCCGGGTTGTCTGAGGCACTGGCGACGGTGGTCGAGGTGGTCACCGCCGAAGCCCGGCCCGAGCTGGCGCCCTGGCTGCGCAGTCCGGACGGGGTTGCCGAGATCGCCCAGGTGTACCTGTCGGTGGGCGGGTTCGAGCGGACGGGTGGGGAGGCGGTGCGGGCTTTGCGGGATCTGCTCACCCAGACGATGCCCGCCGGCTTGCAGGGCAATGTCACCGGGCAGGCGGGCATCGGCGCCGACTATCTGGACGCGGCCCTCAAGGCCACCGACCGCACGACGGTGGTCACCGTGATCCTGGTGTTGCTCATCCTGCTGGCCATCTACCGGGCGCCGCTGGCCGCCCTGGCGCCCCTCCTCACCATCGCGCTGGCCTGGGTGGTGGCCCGGGGGGTGCTGGGGTGGCTGGCCCAGGCCGGCTGGCAGGTGTCCTCCACCCTCGACACCTTCATGGTCGTTCTGGTGTTCGGCGTGGGCACCGACTACTCGATCTTCCTCATCTCCCGGGTCCGGGAAGAACTGGCCCACGATGAGTGGGCCGGGGCCGCCCGCCGCGCCGTGGGGCGCATCGGCGGGGTGATCGCCGCCAGTGCCGCGACGGTCATCGTGGGGCTGTCGGCTATGGCGGTGGCCCGATTCGGGATGATCCGCAGCGTCGGCCCCGCCCTGGCGGTCGCCATCGGGGTCACCCTCCTGGCCGGCCTCACCCTCACTCCGGCTTACCTGGGCCTGTTCGGACGCTTCCTGTTCTGGCCCTTCCACCGGCGCTTCCGCTCGCACGATGGGCGGCGCGGTCCCTGGGCCGGCCTGGCGCGAGCGCTCACCCGACGCCCGGCGGTGGTGACCGCCGTCCTGGTCCTGGGGCTGGCTGCGCCCGCCCTCGCCATGCCCACGCTGCGCTCGGACTTCAACCTACTGGAGGAGTTGCCTTCCACGGGAGACGGTCGCACCGGCTATCTGGTGGTGGGGGAGCACTTCGACCAAGGGCAGCTGTCGCCGGTGACGGTGCTGGTACAGACCCCCGGGCGCGACCTGGCTTCGCCCGACTCGCTGGCGCTGCTGCGCCGCACTCACGACATGCTGGCCGTGATGCCCGGGGTGGCCAACGTCTCCAGCCTTGTATCGCCGGGCGGGGACGGCGTCACCCCAGACGGCTTCCGGCCCTCGGTGCAGGTAGGCGACATGGCCGAGCAGCTGGTGCCGCAGGGCGGCGACCCCATCGAGGCGCTGCGGCAGATGCTCGAGGAGGACACCGAGGCGGGGCTCGCCGGGGCCGCGGCGTACATCGAGGGGCTGGGGGAGGCGTTCCCGGGCCTGTCCGACCTGCCTGCCCACCAGGGGTCGCTCGCCGACCTGCGGGCCTTCGAAACGGCGGTGAGCTTGCTGCGGATGTCGCTGCGGGTGAGCACCCAACTGCAGTTCGTGATCGCTGAGGTGGCGCAGACCGAGCCCACTACCGCCCCGAGCCAAGTACGCGACCTGCAGGAGTACCTGGGTGAGCTCGGCGCCGCTTACCCCGAGGTCGGCGCGACCGCCGGCTTCCGGGACGCGGCGGCGGCAGTCGGCGCCATGGCGGACTACGGGTTCAACGAGCAGCTGAGGAGCCGGCTGCTCTCGGCTCTGGGCTCGCTGGCAGCCGAGTTCGCCGACCGCCCCGGCGCCTATCTGATCAGCAGCCTGGTGTCCTCCTCGGAGCAGGGCGGCGAATTACAGCTGATGCTCACCGAGCCGATGGCCCGGCTGCCGGAAGAGCTCGCCGCGCTGGCCGCCGAGTTCGAGACCCGGCCCGACTTCTACCTCCCCG
>JALOLI010000014.1 GCA_025456165.1 Acidimicrobiia bacterium
CCGCCCAGACCCTCCGCTACTTCGCCGCCCAGGGGGTGGCCGCCAAGGTCATCTCGGGCGACCATCCCCAGACGGTGGCCGCCATCGCCGAGCAGGTGGGCCTGCCTGGGGCCGATCGGGTGGTGGACGCCCGCACCCTGCCCGAAGGCGGGGAAGAACTGGCCGACGCCATGGAGCAGGGGACGATCTTCGGGAGGGTGACCCCACACCAGAAGCGGGCCATGGTGGCCGCCCTCCAGTCCCGCGGCCACGTGGTGGCCATGACGGGCGACGGAGTGAACGACGCCCTGGCCCTCAAAGACGCCGACATCGGCATCGCCATGGGATCCGGGGCGGCGGCCTCGCGCGCCGTGGCCCAACTGGTGCTGCTCGACGGCTCCTTCGCCACCCTTCCCTACGTGGTAGCCGAGGGCCGCCGGGTGATCTCCAACATCGAGCGAGTGGCCAATCTCTTCCTGACCAAGACGGTCTATGCCTTTTTGCTCGCCATCCTCGTCGGGGTGTTCTCCCGGCCCTTCCCCTTCGTGCCCCGGCATCTGACGCTGGTCGGCTCACTGACCATCGGCATCCCCGCCTTCTTCCTGGCCCTGGCCCCCTCGGCACAGCGCGCCCGGCCGGGATTCGTGCGCCGGGTGGTCTCCTTCGCCCTGCCGGTGGGAGGACTGGCGGCGGCCGCTACCTACTGCGCCTACGAACTGGCCATCTTTGAGGACCTCGGGCTCATCGAGGCCCGCACGCTGGCCGCGCTGGTGCTGGTCTCCATAGGCCTGTTCGCCCTCATCATCAACGCCCGGCCGCTCACCCCGTGGCGGCGCCTGCTGATCGGCGCCATGGCTTCGGTGTTCCTCATCGTCATGGCCAGTGCGGGGTGGCGGGAGTTCTTCGAGCTGGACCTGCCCCGCCTGGTGGTGCTCCTCGCCGGGGTGGGCATCGTGGGGCTCACCGGCGGGATCCTCTACGGGTCGCTTCGCGCGGTGGGCTGGATCCAGCAGGTGCCCGACCTCCTGCGCTCCTCCGACGGCGGGGTCGGCCCGGCCCTGCGTCGCGGCCTGGCCTGGATGCGCGAGCGGGCCCGGCGCATCGGCGAGCCGCTGGAGCCGGAGCCTCCGCCCGACCCGCCGGCCGGGTAGGGGCCCGCCGCCGGTACGATCGCCCCCCATGCCCGCCGAGCAGCGCGTCATCACGATCACCGACGAGGCGGTGAGCCATGTGCTCGAGGTGCGCGGCGCCGAGGACGACGCCGCCGACCTCGCCCTGAGCCTGGAAGTGGCCGGGCCCCGCGGCCGGGGCTGGGAGTACCGCCTCGCCCTCGTGCCCCTGGCCGATGCCCGCGAAGACGATGCCGTGGGACGCTACGGCGAGTTGCCGGTGGTCATTCCCGCAGCCAGCGTGGAGTTGCTGCGCGGTGCCGGCCTCCGCTTCGACGGCGGCGGCCTGGCCCTCGACAACCCCAACCGCCCGCCGGCGGCCCCATGGTGGCCCGGTGACGACTCCCCCCTGGAGCAGCGGGTGGCGGCCGTCCTCGATCACGAGATCAACCCCTCCATCGCCGGGCACGGGGGCTGGGCCCAGCTGGTCGAGGTCACGGGCGGAGTCGTCTACCTGAGCCTCGGCGGCGGCTGCCAGGGGTGCGGCATGGCCCAGGTCACCCTGCGCCAGGGGATAGAAGTCGGCCTGCGCCACTGGATGCCCGAGATCGAGGCGGTCCACGACGTCACCGACCACGCCTCCGGGGAGAACCCCTACTACTGAGCCGGCGGCGCCGGCGGATCAGACGGCGGGCAGCGTCACCGTGAAGATCGAGTGCCCGCTGCGGTAGTCGTAGCTCAGGTCGCCGCTCATCAAGCGGGCCAGCTGCCGGGACACGGTGAGCCCGAGGCCCACCGACTCCGTGCGCCCGACTTCCTTGTGGGCGCGGCAGTAGGGGTCGAAGACCCGCTCCCGCTGGCTCTCGGCGATGCCGGCCCCGTCGTCGATCACCGACAGGGCGAACTGCTCCCCGATGCGGTCCACGCGGACCGTGATGTGGGGCCCGCCGTAACGATCGGCATTGGCCAGCAGGTTGCGGAAGATCTGGCGCACCCGCACCGGGTCGGCGAAGACCTTGGCCTCCCTCTCATGGCGCGCGGTGACGACCTCCTTGCCGATCCGGCGCGCCACCAGCACGGCATCCACCTGATCCCAGAGGTGGATGGCGTCCCGGGTGACCGCCACCTCGTCGAGATCCAAGCGGGAGGCCACCAGCAGGTCCTCGACCAGATCGGCCACCTCCGTGGCCTGATCCCCGATGAGCCCGATGAAGGTTCGGACCTCTTCGGGCTCCAGCCGCTCGAGGCGATCCCGCAGCTCGTGGGAGAACCCCACCACGGCCGTCAGCGGGGTGCGCAGTTCGTGGCTGACCGTCGCCACGAACTCGTCCTTGGACCGCACCAGCTGGCGCAGGCGATCCGACGCCCGGGCCTGCTCGGTGACGTCGTGAGACACCCCGATGACCCCGACCACGCGCCCGTCCTCCCACATCGGCGAGAAGTGGGTGTCGAAGACGAGATCCCCGATGGCCAGCGTGCCGCGGAAGGGCTCACCCGCCAGGGACCGCCGCATCGCCTGGACCACTCCCGGCGAGCCCCGGTACATCTCGAAGATGGAGCGGCCCACCGCCTCCCCCGGGGCCATGCCGAGAGAGCGCAGGCCCTGCCCCTCCGAGAAGGTGAAGACCCCGTGCTCGTCCACGGCGAACACGACGATGGGAGCGCCGGCCATGACGGTGCGCAGCCGGTCCTCCACCCGGCGCAACTGATCGCGGGCCCGCAGGTGCTCGGTGAGGTCGGTGAAGGAGGCGACTACCGACGACGCGTCGGGGTGGCCGTCGATCGTAGGCACCACCATGCGGAGGGTCCCGGTGTGCGTCACGCCGTCGCCGTCCGTCAGCTCGACCCCCACCTCGTGACGGGCTTGCCCCCGCCAGAGGGCGCCCACCTGGCCGAGCACGGCCTGGTGGTAGGCCGGGCCCAATGAGCCCGAGACCAGAGCCTGGGCAAAGCTCTCCGCGTCGGGAACCCGGAAGATCGCCAGAGTCGTCTCGTTGACCCGGCCCACCGCCGGCCCGGCCGTAGCCAGATGGGCTTGCTCGGGCCGTTCCTTCAGGAAGGCCACCAGGTCGGTGGCTCCCTCGGAGTGCCAGCGCTCGAAGTGCGCCACCACCGCCGAGAAGTCCATCTCCCACAAGGGGACCGGCGAAGACTCGAAGAGGTTGCGGAAGTGGGCCTCGCTCTGTCGCAGCCGGCTCTCGGCCCGCACCCGGTCGGTCAGGTTGGTGACGTGGAGGAAGAGCCGGTGGGGCCGGGCGGCGAAGTCGTGCACCAGGGACATGCCGACGATGCCCCAGGCCGAGCGGCGGTCCTTCAGCCGCAGGCGGACCTCCTTCTGGATGCTCCAGGCATCTCCGGCGACCAGGCGCTCGACGCCGGCGGCATGCTGCGCGGCGTCGTCGGGATGCAGGTAGCCCGACCACGCCGTGTCCAACAGGGCGTCTCGTGGGTAGCCCAGCAAGTCGGAAAGCGCCTGGTTGACCTGGAGGAGGGTGCCGTCGAGACCCAGGACGGCCATGCCGCTGGAGGCCCCCTCGAAGGCCGCCTGAAAGACGCTCTCGGCTTCGGCGAGACGCTCTTCGGTGGCCTCCTGCTCGCCGCGCCGGCGCCGGGCCAGCACCCCGAGCAGGCAGGCACCCGCCCCTACCGCGAAGACCACCAGGGCCCGGATCGAGGCCGTGGGCGTAGGCGGCGGGTTCTCGGCGAAGAGGAGAGCGCCGAAGTAGGAGCCGGCCACCAGGGGAGGCACTGCCGGCGACCGCTTCGACGACAGCACCAGGGGGTAGACGAAGGCCAGCAGGATGAACCACACCTCGAGCGCCCCGGGGACCGATCCCGTCAATTGGCCGACGAGCAAGAGCACCGACAGGGCGAGGCCCCCGCGCACCAGCGCCAGCGACTGCGCCTGCGGCCGGGCCACCCCGGCCACCGCCAGCAGCCCGAGCATGCCCAGGATCCCGACGCCGGACCACACCCACACGCCCGGGTCGGCGAACGCCCAGGCGAAGCCGGCATGGATGGTGAGGCCCCCCGCCACCAGCGGCTCGAGGCGCGGCGGGGCTCCGGCAAAGAACGATGTAACCCGCCTGGGCGTGGCAGACCTCCGGCTGATGCTGGGCGTGCTATCGGCAGGCTCCGGGGCCTGCTGAAGGGTCCCGCGTCAGGCGTTCCGGGGCACCGGGGGCATGCCGGCCGGAGCGGCGCGCCGGGCGCCGACGATCCTCGCGGCGATCTGGCCGAGGCAATCCATCAGCCAGAGACGCGCCGCCCGGCCGGGCCTGAAGTCGGCTTCGGCCATCCCCTGGATGCGCCCCTGCTCGTGGAGGCCCTCGGCAAGGGAGCGGCTCCCCGGGGCCGCCGGGTAGACCCCGAAGGTCCGGCCTCCCCGGTCTTTGAGCAGGGCGAATGCCGGGACGTCGCTGAATCCGTCGGCCACATAGACCATCTGGGCGAAGGGCACCCGGCGCTGCTCCTCAGGCAAGGGGGCATCGACGTTGATGCTGGGGTCGCGGTTGGTGCCCTTGCAGATCTCGAAGATCGCCCGGGTCTTGGTCGTGCCGTCGATCACCAGCCCCTGGAGGGGAATCCGCCTGCCCGGGGCGGCGGCAGCACCCCTGAGGTAGCCGGGGGGCGCGGTGTGCTCCAGCAGGGTGTTGGCCCAGATCCCGTCCAGGTAGGGGGAGATCGGGCTTCCTTCGATCATCGGGCGGAGACCGGTGGAGACCGCGTAGTGCTCCACGGTGATGCCGGCCGCAGCGAAAGCCGGGTGTGCCGCCGGGAAAGCGCGGGCCGCGGCGAGGAACTCGGGTATGCCCGGGCTGGGCTGCAGGCGGGCGCCCAGGGTCCTCAGGCGGGCATTGTCGAGGCCGGGGAACACCCCGGCTTCCACATAGGTGAGCAGGTGCACCAGATAGGCCGTGTCCCGCGAGATGATCTCGCCCCGTTCCCGATGGAAGGCCGGCAACGCCTCCACCTCGGCCCAGAAGGAATCGCCGTCGACGCCGTACTCCTCAAAGAGCGCCTCTTGCTGATTGCCCACTATCAGGGTGCTGTCGAAGTCCCAGATGAAGGCGATGACGGTCTGGGAAGGGCGGGCGGCGGCCATCCCGGCCAGGGTAACTGCTCGGCGCCCACCGGCACGGCCCGATAGTCTGCGAGCCGAGGGACCATGGCCGAGTTCGAAGTGCGGGCCGTTGAGGCCGACGAGGTGCGGCCGCTGCGCCGGGCCCTGCTGCGCCCCCACCAGACGGTGGAGGAACTGGTCTACGCCGGCGACGACCACCCCGACGCCCTGCACGTGGGCGGTTTCCGTCACGGGAAGCTGGTCGGCATCGCCTCCATCACCCCGCGCCCCATGCCGGGCAACCCGGAACGGGCCGCCTGGCAGGTGCGGGCCATGGCGGTGGACCACGGCCACCGGGGCTACGGCCTGGGGGGCCTCCTGCTGCGCCGGTGCCTGGAGCACGCCGCCGCCCACGGCGGGCGACTGGCCTGGTGCAACGCCCGGGCGGGCTCCTTCGGCTTCTACGAGCGGTATGGCTTTCGGCGCGACGGCGAGCCGTTCGAACTGCCCGACATCGGGCCCCACTACCGGATGTTCTCCCTCCTCGGGAGCACCGGGTGACCCCGCCGCCGGAATGGCGCCGGCCGCCCGGGCGTTGGCCGGGGCACAGCCGCCGGGAGTACCCGTCATGACCGACCCCATCCGCGTCCTCGCCGTCTCCGGAAGCCTGCGCCGCGGGTCGTTCAACACCGCCGCCCTGCGGGCCGCGGCAGAACTGGCTCCGGAAGGCATGGACATCGAAGTCGTCGCCCTCCACGGCATACCCAACTTCGATGCCGACGTCGAGGCAGCCGGCTTCCCTGCCGAGGTGGCGGCACTGCGCGAGGCGATCGCGGCGGCCGACGCGCTGCTCATCGCCACACCGGAGTACAACTGGTCCATCCCGGGGGCCTTGAAGAACGCCCTCGATTGGGCCTCGCGCGGCGGGGAGGCCTCGCCCCTGCGAGGCAAGCCGGCGGCCATCCTCGGGGCCGGCGGGCGCCTGGGCACGGTGCGGGCTCAGACCCACCTGCGGGAGATCCTGCGGCACAATCGGGTGCGGGTCGTAGGCCTGCCCGAGGTGCTCATCGACGACGCCGAGACCCGCTTCGATGCCGCCGGCCGGCTCACCGATGAGCGGTTCCGCAGCCAGATCCGCCGCCTCCTCGAGGCCCTGCGGGACGAAGCCGCCGCACGGGCCTGAGCCGTTCAGGACGCGGACAGGCCCGGAGACACTTCGGCGTCGCCGCCGCCGTGAGAGGACCGGCTCACGGATCTCCGGGCCCGGTGGTCCGGGTTGGAGTCGCCACCCGCCCCGGGTCACCCCGGGGAGCGGCCACCCCTGTGATGGCTGGCCGCTAGCGCCCGGCCACCTCCGGGGTCCTGTAAGAACTGCCTATCACTATGGGACCACCTCCTTTCACCGTTGCCGGGAAGGCTAGCGCCTTGCGACGGACAACCCCACTGCGGAAGACGGGCGCGGCCGGGCCGGCGTTGCTACCTTCGGGGCCGCGACCCATCCCCACGGAGGCTCTGCATGGCCGCCTCTCGCCGCTGCGCCGTCCTGCTCGCCCTGTTGCTGGCGGCCGCCGCCTGCGGTGGTGGATCCGGCAACGCCACCACGACCTCGGCGCCCACGACGACCACGACGACTGCCGCCACCACCACCACGGCGGCCACCACCACCAGCAGCACCGTCCCGCCCGACACCGGGCCCCTCGCCGGGCTGCTCGCCGACCCGGTGGCCGACCCGCTGCTGGGCTCGGGTTCCTACGCAATGGAGTACGGCGACGCGACGCGCGCCTTTGTCGTCTCCCAAGCCGCCCTGACGGCGGCGGGCGGCAGGCTGGTCCTGGCTCCCTTCGACCCGGCGCCGGCCACCACCGGAATCGGCACCGATCAGATCCTGCTCGAGGCGTGGATCGAGCCCCACGCCGGCGTGGCCCCCCGGGCCATCGTCCTGTACGGCCTCGGCGTCGGAGGGTGGAACCCCTACGTGACGATCACCGCCGAATCCATCCTCGAGTACTTGCTGACCACCACCGACTACCAGGCCCGGCAGCCACAGGGGCCGGTGGACGTCCGCACCACGCCCACCGCCTTCGATTGGACGGGGAGCGCCCACTTCATCGCCGACGTGGCCGTCTTCGCCCTCCCCGCCGACAACTCCCCCGCCTACGAGGGGCAGATCGAATGCACCTACGTCGGCAGCCTGGAGTGCGAGACCCTGTCCGACGACGGGATCCTGCGGCCGGGCGATGAGGGAGAGGCCGTGGAGGCTCTGCAAGACGCCCTCGCGGACCTGGGCTTCTACGCCGGTGCCGGCGAGGGCATCTACGACGAGGCAACGGAGGAGGCCGTCCGCCTCTTCCAGCGGGACTACCGCCTCGCGGTCGACGGCAGGGCCGGGCCGCAGACGCTGAACCTGATCGACGACGTGGTTGCGGGGCGCTCGGACATCGTGATGGCTTCGCAGGAGGGAGTGGGCGAGATCCTCTTCGGCACCGCTGCCGACGCCGCCCGCGCCGCCCTCATCGCCGTCTTCGGGGCCCCGGACAACTCGACCGGCTGGTTCTCCAGTCCCTGCAGCGGCGCCGACTGGCTCGAGATCAGCTGGGACGGGTTCACCGCCATCTTCACCGACCGCAACGGCTCACGGCAGTTCGACGGCTGGGAAGTCGGCGACCTGCAGGACCTGCCCGCCTGGCTCTACTTCGCCGGGGGCATCCGGCCGTCGTGGCGCTGGGCCGACTTCGAGGACATGGGGGCCGGCTTCGATCCCACCTACGGCGCCTTCTGGTACCACCACGACCTCGGATACAACAACGGCCGGTTCGTGAACCCGCCGTCTGACCCACCGGCCGCCGGGGCCCGCATCAGCGGCTTCGGCACCGGGACCGGGGCTTTCGTCAGCTGCTGAGGGCCGCCGGGGTAGGCCCGTACCCCCCCCGCCTCCGGGCGAGGGAGCGACCGTGGCGCTCGGTCAGGCCTTGGGAGTCGGCACGGGGATGCGCGCCGGCTCGGGCCGGGGCTGGTAGTGCCGCCAGCAGTACTCGTTCTTGTTGTAGCGGGAGATCAGGGTGCTGCACCCCTTGTGGGCACAGTGGCGGCCCCCGTCGTAGACCTTCTTGGGGCGCCGTCCCGCCACGTTCTTGATGGAACTCACCCCATAAGGATGCCGCGACCGGGGCGCTATGGCAAAGCGAGAAGGGCTCCCGGGACGCCGGGGCGGGCCATCCGGGGGGCCGAGGTGACGACCCTGCCCGCAGCCGGTAGCGTCCCCGTCGTGGAAGCCATGGTCCTGGCCCGTCCCGGGCCGATCGAGAACGCCCCCTTGCAGCCTGCCGACCTGCCGAGCCCCGTCCCCGGCGCGGGCGAACTACTGCTGCAGGTGGCCGCCTGCGGGGTCTGCCGCACCGACCTCCAACTCGCCGAAGGTGACCTGGAAGCCCGCCGCCTGCCGCTGGTACCGGGCCACCAGATCGTGGGCCGGGTGGCCGCCGTCGGCCCGGGGGTAGCCGGCTGGGTGGTCGGCGACCGGGCGGGCGTGGGATGGCCGGCCGGGTCGTGCGGGTCCTGCGGCTTCTGCCGCAGCGGCCGGGAGAACCTCTGCGAACAGGCCCGGTTCACCGGGTGGGACCGCGACGGCGGCTATGCCGAGCAGGCAGTAGTGGCCTCCGGGTGGGCGGTGCGCCTCCCGGAACGGTTCCCGGACCTCGCCGCCGCCCCCCTCCTCTGCGGTGGGGTCATCGGCTACCGCTCCCTACGCGTGTCGGGCATCCGCCCCGGGGAGCGCCTGGGGCTCTATGGCTTCGGCGCCTCGGCGCTCCTCGCCATCCAGGTGGCGGTCCACTGGGGGTGCGAGGTGTTCGTGGCCACCCGCTCCCCGGCCGAGCAGCAACGGGCAATCGAGATGGGCGCGGTGTGGGCCGGGCCGTACGAGGAGCCGCCCCCGGTTCCCCTGGACGCCGCCATCACCTTCGCCCCCGTCGGCGAGGTGGTCGTGGCGGCGCTGCGCGCCCTGGATCGAGGGGGGATCGTGGCAGTCAACGCCATCCACCTCGACCGCATCCCCGAATTCCCCTACCGGGACCTGTGGTGGGAGCGGCAGATCCGCAGCGTGGCCAACTCCACCCGGCGCGACGCCCAGGACTTCATCGAGGTGGCCGCCCGGATCCCGGTGCACACCGTCGTCGACGCCTTCCCCCTGGCAGAAGCCAACACGGCCCTGGCCCGCCTGAAGCGAGGCGACATCTCCGGAGCGGCCGTACTGGTGACCGGGTAGGGTCGCGAGGCACACCCGAGCACGGGAGCAGCCGTGAACGCCTTCAGCCTCGCCGGCCTCGTCATGGACGGTATCGGGATGGCCCTCATCATCGCCGGGGTAATCACCGGCGGGGAGGCGCGGTGGGGCCTGGTCATCACCGGCGCCTCCGTGTCGGTGGCCGGGGCAGTCATGTACCTGTCGGGGCGCAAGGTGGGCTCGTTCTCAGGCGTGGCCCCGCGCCTGCTGCGGGCCGGCCTGCCCGCCCGTGCCCTCGTGGAACGCATGTGGGAGACCGGGGTGACCATCAACGAGTCCCCCGTCTTCGGCTTCGGGCTGCAGGTCACTCGCGAAGGAGAGGAGGCCTACTCCGCCGAGGTCCAGCAGGCGGTGCCCCGCATGCTGGTGGGCGCCGTCCTCCCCGGGGCGACGCTGGCGGTGAAGGTAGACCCGGCCGACCCGGCCCGGGTCGCCATCGACTGGTCTGCTCCGCCGGCGGCAGCGAACCTCTCCGCCCTGGCGGCCGCGGCGCCGCCCGAAGAGGTGGCCGAGGCCCTCCGGGCCCTGCCCCCCGAGCAACGCGGCTCGGCCGCCGAGCTGCTGGCCCGGGGACGCCGGGGCACGGCCCGCCTGGTGGGCATACGGGACATGGGCGATGCGGTGGAGCTCGGCCTGATGGCCGCCGACGACGAGCGGGCCGGGGCCCGCGTGGCCCTGCTCGAACTCGAGGTCAAGCTGCCCGGGAAGGAGCCCTATCGGGCCCAGGTCATCCATTGGCTGCCCGCCCGTCTGGAGGGACGGGTAGGCCCGGGGCGGACCCTGGTGGTGGCGGTCGGGCGCGACGACCCGGAGCACGAGGTGGCCGTCGACTGGGAAGCGGCCGCCGAGTAGGCATCCTGCCCTTGTGGAAAGGCCCGGCCGCGGGGATCATCCTCGCATGGAGACGGCGGCGCCCACCCGCTACTGGCACCTGCGCGAGGACGGCCGGGTGCAGTGCGACCTCTGCCCGCGTCACTGTGCCCTGCGCGAGGGGCAGCGGGGCCGGTGCTTCGGCCGGGCCCGCCGCGGCGACGCCATAGTCCTCACCACCTACGGCCGGTCGAGCGGCTTCGCCGTGGACCCCATCGAGAAGAAGCCCCTGTTCCACTTCCTGCCGGGAAGCCGGGTGCTCTCCTTCGGCACGGCCGGGTGCAACCTGGCGTGCCGCTTCTGCCAGAACTGGGACATCGCCAGGGCGGTGGAGGACGAGGTCCTGGGAGCCGCTGCTTCGCCGGAGGAGATCGCCGCCCTGGCCGTGTCGCTCGGCTGTCCCAGCGTGGCCTTCACCTACAACGACCCCGTGGCCTTCCACGAGTATGCCGTGGACACCGCCCGGGCCTGCCGGGAGCAGGGCCTCGCCACGGTGGCGGTCACCGCCGGCTACGTGGACCCCGAGCCGCGAGCGGAGTTCTACGGCCTCATGGACGCGGCCAACATCGACTTGAAGGCCTTCGACGACGGCTTCTACCGGCGCTGGTGCGGGGGGCGACTGGCCCCGGTGCTGGAGACCCTGGAGTCCGTGGCCCAGAACCCCGCCACCTGGCTGGAGGTGACCACCCTCCTCATCCCCGGCCTGAACGACTCCCCGGCGGAGGTGAGCGCCCTCAGCAATTGGGTGGCCGGTCACCTCGGCCCGGCTACCCCCCTGCACTTCACCGCCTTCCACCCCGCCTTCCGGATGACGGATCGTCCTTCCACCCCGCCCGCCACCCTGGCCGGGGCCCGGCGTCTCGCCCGGGAGGCAGGCCTGCAGTTCGTCTACACCGGCAACGTGCGCGACCCGGAGGGGCAATCCACTCGCTGTCCGGATTGCGGCACCGTGCTGGTGGGCCGCGACGGCTACCAGATCACCGCCTGGGGGCTGGCGAGCCGGGGCCGCTGCGGCGGCTGCGGCCGGGCCTGCCCGGGACGCTTCGAAAGCGATCCGGCGCGCTAGGGCCGCCTGCCGCTCTCCGCCCGGCGGCGGCGGGCCAGCCCGGTGAGCCCGCCCACCACCGCACCGGCCGAAGCGCCGATCAGGACGAGCAGCCAGGGCGAGTTCCCGCCGGTCGCAGGGTTCGGGGCCGTGGTCGTGGCGGAGTCGTCCGGGGTCTGGGCGCTCGCCGGCGCAGCGACGGCGAGCAGCATCCCGACGAGCAGGAGGAGCAGCAGGAGGCGGCGCATGGGGCCATTCTCGCGTCTCCGGCGAGCCACCGGCCCGGCGCAGGATGAGGGCCGCGCATAGGATG
>JALOLI010000188.1 GCA_025456165.1 Acidimicrobiia bacterium
CGGGGATGGTCCAGGGGCCGCCTTCGCCCTGGCCGCCCTCGAACGGGTCGCCCGCCTGGACCATGCCGATGATCCCGGCGATGCCGCCGCCCAACTGGATGTTGTAGATCTTCAGGCTGAAGTCGCAGACGCCCCGGTCGACCAGGACGATCTTGCCGGTCAGGGTGCCGGCCGCGAAGGGAGCGCAGCCGTTCAGGTTGCCGCCGGCACCGTCGGCGTACTGGAGCAGCGACTCGACCTTGGTGGTCAGAGGCGCCGACCAGGGCTGGAAGACCGCGGGGTACTGGCCCGCGATGCCCGCCGGAGCCGTGACCTCCATGAGCATCTGGACTGCAGAGGGCACCGCCGTCTGCGCCACCGACAAGGCGGAGGGAGCCGCCGACGGGGTGTCGAGCACATACGGCTTGTCCGACCCGTTGCCGGCAGCGGTCACGGAGAGGACTCCCAGGGCGGAGGCGTACTCCACGGCCTGCGACAGGTCGTCGTCGTAGGCGGTCCCGTACAGGGAGCCCAGCGACATGTTGATGACATCGGCGTGGTCGGCCACCCAGCCGTCGCCGTTGGGGTCGAGGGCGAAGTCCATGCCCTGGATCAGGGCGATGCCGCTGCAGGCGGTGGACACCGACGAGCAGACCTTCACCCCGTAGAGCCCCACACCCGGGGCCACCCCGCCCAGGCCGCCGATGATGTCGGCGACGTGAGTGCCGTGCCCGCCGTCGAACCCATCATCCAGGGGATCGGGGTCCGGGGCCTCGGGGGTGTTCGGCCAGTCATTGCCCACGAAGTCGTAGCCGCCGATGACCTTGGCGGTGGGGAAGGTACCCGGCTCGATGATGGTCGAGTCGTTGGCGTTGTACTCATCGACACTGCCGCTGCCGCCGAGGTTGGCGTGCAGGTAGTCGATGCCGGAGTCCAGGACGGCGACGGTCACCCCGGTGCCGTCGTAGCCCATGCCCTGGACCGCCGTCGCCCCGATGTAGGGCACGGTCTCCGACAGGTCCTTCTCGAAGTCGCGGACGAGCCGGATGGAGGCCACGTTCGAGTTGGCCGCCAGCCCTGCCAGGGCCGAGGCGTCGATTTCGGCGAAGACGGTGTTCAAGGCCACCTGGGTCGCGCCCAGGACCTTGCCGCCCTGACGCAGCAGGACGGCGGTGAACAGCGTCTGCTGGCTCGTGACCGCGCGCAGCTGCATCTTCTGCTGGTCGGCGCGCGCGCCGGCAGCAGCAACCTTGGCGACCGGGTCGTTGGTGAGGCGGATGCTGACCCTCACCTTCCCCGTGGCGCCGAAAAGGCCCTCATCGATCTTGTCGGACACGGCCACGCCCGACGCCGAGACCGGCGTGTCGAGCTTCAGATCGGCGATCTGATCGGGTAGTGCCCGTTCGGGCCGCTCGGCCTCCTGGGCACTGCCCAGGGCTGCCGTGCCGAGCACGGTGACCAGGGCCACAACCAGCACGAGTATGCGCTTCAACGCCCGCTCCCTTCTTGAGCGCGAATGCCTCCGGCACGCCCGCGGGCGTGCCGACCGGAATCTAGCGCACTGGGACCCCCCCGCGTCGGGCAGGCCCCTCCCCCGAGAGCCTCCTCGAGCCGAAGGGCTCACCGCCGCCGCCCCGAGGCTGCGTCAGCGGCGGGCCACCAGCACCCGGAAGTCGCCCAGGCCGCGCGGGTGCAGCAGCGCCTCGCCCCCGGTGATCAGGCTGCGCACCCGCAGCCGTTCCATTGGGTCCCCGTCGCGCGCCAGGGCCAATTCCTCGGCCCGCCGGCCGGCGAGCAGGTCCCCCAGGCCCCAACGCTCCAGGAACACCGCCTGGGAGGTCACCTCCACCGCCGCCCCCTCGGCCCCGGCCGCCGCCGCCAGCGCGCCGAAGTCCACATCGACGGTGATGTCCGTGCCCCCCGGGTCGGCCAGCGGGTCCGGGCCGAGGTGGTGGTGCCGGTAGGTCCGCAGCGTGCCCTCCGGCCGCCGCCGGGCCAGGTTCGCGCCCGTGTCCCCGTAGTCGATCACCACCACCGACCCGGCGGCAAGGCGCCGCAGCGAGCCCCTCAGCCACTCTCCGGCGGCGATCTGGGTCTCCACCAGGCCGCCCTCCGGCACGGGGCCGGCGTGCCGCTCGGCCCAGGCGGCCACCTCGGGTCGGGCCGGCCCTTCCTCCCAGCAGAGGCCGCCGGGCCCCGCCCCCACCAGGCGTTCGACCCAGCCGGCGCCCCGCCGGACCGCCACGCCGGCCGGCAGGTTGTCGAGGAGCTCGTTGGCCAGGACCACCCCCTGGATGGGCCCCGCCATCGACGCCGCCTTCTCCACGACCGTCGCCTCGGGCACGAAGAGGCGCAGGGCCTCCCGGGCCGCGGGCGACACCTCGACCGCCCAGGCCCGGATCCCCACCCGGGCCGCGTCGAGCAGAGCCCGCAGAAGCGAGCCCGACCCGGCGCCGGCGTCCACAACGGTGATGGGATCGGCGCCGATGCGGGCCGCCTCGGCCTCGACGAAGCGGGCCAGGGTGGCGCCGAAGAGAGGGCTCACCTCGGGGCTGGTGAGGAAGTCGCCCTCGCGAGAGGAGCGCAGCGGGCCGGAGGCGAAGTAGCCCTCGTCCGGGTCGTACAGGGCGGCCTGCATGAACTCGTCGAAGGGCAGAGGGCCTTGCTCCCGGATCCGGTCGGCGAGTCGGCGAGCGAGCACCGCCTCAGGCTACGGCAGCGCCAGGGCCCGCGCCGCCTCGCTGAAGAAGGCCAGCATCTGCGGGTAGAACCCGGCGGCCAGGGTCACCGCCGCGGTGACGGCCAGGGCCACCGCCAACGGTCGGGAGGCCGAGGCCCCCTCGGGAAGGACCGCGGGGGTCGGGTCCATGAAGGCCACCTTGAGCACCCGGGCGTAGAAGAACAGGGCGATCACCGCGTTGACCGCCGCCACCACGGCCAGGGCTACTCCCCAGCCGCCGCCGCCGTCGCCCAGCACCGCCTTGAACATCACGAACTTGGCGAACCACCCGGCCAGCGGGGGGATCCCGGCCAGCGAGAAGAAGAACACCCCCAGCAGAGAGGCCAGGGCGGGCGAGTACCGCGCCAGGCCGGCCCAGTCGTCGACCTCCGCGCTGCCGGTGCGCTCGGCGACGGCGATCACCGCGGCGAAGGCCCCCAGGTTCATGAAGGCGTAGACCAGCAGGTAGGTCAGGGAGCCGAAGAAGGCATCCTGGAGGGCAGCCCCCTCGAAGGCCCCGGCCATGGCGAAGGGCGCCAGGATGAACCCGGCGTGGGCCACCGACGAGTAGCCGAGCAGGCGCACCACGTTGTTCTGGCGCAGCGCGGTCAGGTTGCCCAGCGTCATGCTGAGCACCGCCAGGATCCACAGGGCCGGGCCCCAGATGTCCCGGGCCCCGGCGAAGGCCGAGTAGCAGATGGTGAGCAGGCCCACGAAGCCCGCCCCCTTCGAGCCCACCGATAGGTAGGCCGCCACCGGCAAGGGGGCACCCTGGTAGGTGTCGGGAGCCCAGAAGTGGAAGGGCACCGCGGCGACCTTGAAGCCGAACCCGACCAGTACGAAGAGCACCCCGAGCACGAAGGCCGACTCGCCCTCCACGGCGGCGGTGGCGGCGGCGATGCCGGCGAAGGTCGACTCCCCGGTGGTGCCGTACACCAGCGACATGCCGAAGAGCAGGATCGCCGACGACAGCACGCCGATGAGGAAGAACTTGAGCGCCGCCTCATTGGAGCGCAGGTCGCCCTTGCGCCACCCGGCCAGCAGGAACGCCGGACCCGACACCAGTTCCAGGCCGATGAACATGGTGATCAGGTCCCGCGACGAGGCCATGATCACCGCCCCGGCGATCGAGGCCAGGACCAGGAAGTAGTACTCCCCCTCGTAGTACCGGTCGCCCCGCAAGTAGCTCACCGAG
>JALOLI010000361.1 GCA_025456165.1 Acidimicrobiia bacterium
CTCGAGGTTGGTGCGGCCCAGCTTGCGGGCCTTCCAGTCGAACGCCGTCTTCAGGGCGTTCTCCACGCCCAGGGCGCCGCCGGCGATCCAGAAGTGGTGGGGGAAGCCGGGAGGGGTGGCGCGAGAGCCGAAGGCCTCCACGAAGGCGGCCATTTCCATGGTGTAGATGTCGGAGTTGGTGACGTTGGTGGTCGAGGCCCGGAGCAACTCTGCCTGGAAGGCCGGGTCCATGAGCTTGGGGTGGTTGAAGCCCATGGGCCAGGAGGCGAAGAAGGAGAAGGCGTCCAGGTAGCGCTTGCCCGTCAGGGCATCGTGCATCCAGACTCCCTGGGAGCGTTCCAGGTCGAGCACGATGGACATGCCATCGGCCAGCTGGTACTTCCGCAGCGTCTCGTGCACGGCATCCGGGCGAATCATTCCGGTTCCTCCCTGACGGCTCAGCGGAACGGGCGGCGGTTGCCCGTCCGGTATTCCTCCCCTCACGGGGCACAGTCAGCACCAGGCAGAACGCTCCGGGGGTGGCGGCGCTGCCGTGGTTGCAGGAGCCACCCTAGAGGGTTCGGCCGGATGTCCAGCAGGGCCGAAGGCCCGGGTGCCGGGAAGCACAAGGCCCCGCCCTCTCCCGCTGCGCGGGAATTGTGGAGGCCCTCGCCCCCCGCCCTCTCCCGCTGCGCGGGAATTGTGGAGGCCCTCACCCCCCGCCCTCTCCCGCTGCGCGGGAATTGTGGAGGCCCTCACCCCCCGCCCTCTCTCCCGCTGCGCGGGAGAGGGGGCCCTTGGTCGGGGCGGCCGGATTTGAACCGGCGGCCTCAGCGTCCCGAACGCTGCGCGCTGCCAAACTGCGCTACGCCCCGGCGAGCGGTCATGATATCGGCCCTGCAGACGGACGCGCCGGGCTCAGCCGGCGGCGGCTCGCCCCTCGGCCGCCAGGCGGTCGACGAGACGCCGGAGGGCGAATCCGTTGAACGGCTTGCGGATCCAGGCGGCGGCTCCGGCGCGTCGGGCCAGGAAGGAGTCCACGGCCCTATCGAGGAGCACGACGGTGGGCGGCGGAGCGACGCCCGCGGCTTGGGCCGCAGCCCGCAGGTCGCGCACCACCGCCATGCCGCCCCGGGAGCCGATCTGCAGGTCCACCAGGACTACCTCTGGCCGGTGCTCTTCCCACCAGGCGGCCGCCGCAGCGGGTTCGGCGACGGTGGCCAGGTGGCAGCCCGCCCCATCCAATCCGGCCCGAACGGCGTCGGCTACCCAGGGCAGATCGGCGACGAGCAGGATCTCCCTCATGGGAAGCCGGACTGTAGTCGGGGTGGCCGGAACGCGCCCGGGGACTCCTCCCGGCAGCCTGCCTGTCTCCGTTGCCTGACATATTCTGCCTGGCAGCGGCCTTCCAGCCCTGGTAGGGTGCCCGAGCGCGGGTACGAGCGAGGAGACAGCATGGGCGAGGCGGTGCCGCTGGATCGTTCCTGGCAGCTGAACGGGCTGTGCCGGGGGAACCACTCCCACCTCTTCTTCCCGCCCAGCGCCGTCGAGCGCAAAGAGGAGCGCGAGCGGCGTGAAGCCAAGGCCAAGGCGATCTGCGCCGTTTGCGGGGTGCGCGGCGACTGCCTCGAGTTCGCCCTGGAGATCCGCGAGCCCTACGGCATCTGGGGCGGCATGACCGAGACCGAGCGGCGCCAGGTCCTGGCGCGCCGGGCCGCCGTCTGAGCCTCAGGGGGTACGCGAATAGGTCCGCCACAGGGCCCGATGCCGCTAGCCATAGGCCGGCATCGGGCGAGGGGCGGCGGCCTACTGACGCACCCCCTCAGTCTCCACGGCACCGCCACGGCACCGCCAACCGGGTGCTGGCCGTCGCGGGCGCCCCTGCTCCCTGACGGCCTCTCAGCCGAGAGCCTGGGCACAACCCACCCCCGCTGGTATGTTCCCCGTGTGGCTTTGCCTGCGGCGGATCAGCCGGTTCGCCCCGCCTCCTCCATCCTCGCCCTGCGGCCCGGCTCCGGGGTCTTCGAGGTGCTGATGGTCCGCCGGGTCCACTCGGCGGCCTTCATGGGCGATGCGCACGTGTTCCCCGGCGGCGCCCTCGACGATTGCGACCGGGGGCCCCTGGCCGCCCGGGCGGTGCGCTGGGGCGGCGACCCCGAGGAGTTGCCGTGGCGGGCCGCTGCGTTGCGCGAACTCGCCGAGGAGGCGGGGGTGTTCCTCACCGACCCTCCCGGGGCCCGGGCTTCGGGCCGGGGCGCCGACCTGTATGCCGAGCTGGCGGCGGCGGGCGCGGTGCTCGATGCCGATCGGCTCGCCTACTTCTCCAACTGGGTGACGCCGCTGGGGGCTCCCCGGCGCTTCGACGCCCGCTTCTTCGCCGTGGTGGTGGCGGCGGGCACGGCCGCCGGGGCCGACCTCACCGAGGTCACCGAAGCCTGCTGGGTGGTGCCCGCCGAGGCCTTGCGTCGAGCGGATGCCGGGGAGTGGCGGGTCGAGTTCCCCACCCGGAAGCATCTCGAGGCCCTCGCCGTCCATGCCGACGCCGCCGCGGTGGTGGCCGCGTCGCCGGGGGCGGGACGGGTGGCCCGGGTGGAGCCGCGGCTGGCCTTCGCCGAAGATGGGTCGTGGCGCGTCCTCCT
>JALOLI010000189.1 GCA_025456165.1 Acidimicrobiia bacterium
CTTCCACGCCGGGGGCAGCGACTGCTCGGGCATCGTCTGGAAGGTGGGGGAGGCGGTGACCACGGTGCAACCCGGCGACGAGGTGGTGGTGCACGGCGCCTCGTGGGGCGCCGATGATCCCTGGGTCCTCGCCGGTAACGACCCGGTGCTGGCGGATTCGACCCGGGTATGGGGCTACCAGACGAACTGCGGGTCGTTCTGCCAGTTCGCCCGGGCCCAGGCGCATCAGTGCCTGCCCAAGCCGGAGCGGCTCACCTGGGAGGAGGCCGGGTGCTTCCTGATGACCGCCGGAACCGCCTACCGCATGCTCCTGGGGTGGCCGCCCAATGCGGTTCACCCGGGCGATGTGGTTCTCGTCTGGGGTGGCGCCGGGGGCCTGGGCAGCATGGGCCTGCAGATCGCCGCGGCGATGGGGGGCCGCCCGGTGGCGGTGGTCTCCGACGAGGGCAAGCGGCAGTTCTGCCTGGAACACGGGGCGGTGGGGGTCATCGATCGCACCCGGTTCACCCACTGGGGGCCGATGCCCGACACCTCCAGCCCGGCTTACGGCGACTGGGTGAAGGGGGCCCGGGCCTTCGGCAAGGCGATCTGGGACGCGGTGGGCGAGAAGGTGAGCCCGGCCATCGTCTTCGAGCATCCCGGCCAGGACACCCTGCCCACCTCGGCCTTCGTGGCCGCCACCGGCGGGATGGTGGTGATCTGCGCCGGGACCACCGGCTACAACGTCACCCTCGACCTGCGCTATCACTGGATGCGGCAGAAGCGGTTCCAGGGCTCTCACCTGATGAACGACGAGCAGGCCGCCGCGGCGACGGCGCTGATCGCCGAGGGGAAGATCAGCCCGGCGCTGTCGCAGGTGTTCCCCTTCGAGGGGATCCCCGAGGCGCATCAGTTGATGCGGGAGAACCGGCATCCCCCGGGCAACATGGCCTGCCTGGTCAACGCGTTGCGGCCGGGGGAGGGTGCCGGCTAGTCCGTCAGGACAACCCGACGATGTTGCCGTCCGCGTCGAGGTCCATGCCGTGGGCGGCGGGATGGGAGCCGAGGCCGGGCATGGTGCGGATCTCGCCGGCCATCGCCAGCACGAACCCCGCCCCGATCGAGGCCCGCACGCGCTTGATGGGCAGCGTCCACCCGGTGGGGGCGCCCCGCACCGCCGGGTCGTGGGTGAGCGACAGGTGGGTCTTGGCCATGCAGACCGGCAGGCTCCCCCAGCCGAGGGCCTCGAACCGCTCCAGGGCCTCGGCGGCGGGGGCCTCGAAGGACACCCCTCCGGCGCCGTAGACCTCGGTGGCGATCGTCTCGATCTTGGCCCGCAAGGGCATCTCGTCGGGGTAGAGGTAGCGGAACCCGGACGGGGCCGCGCAGGCCTGCTCCACCTCCCGGGCCAGGTCGGCCACCCCGGCCCCGCCGCCGGCGTGGGGATCGCAGACCGCCCAGGCCACCCCGAGTTCGTCGCAGACGGCGCCGATGGCGGCATGCTCCGACGGGTGGTCGGAGGGGAAGTGGTTGACTGCCACGACGGGGGTGACCCCGTGGCGGCGCACGATGGCCACGTGGCGGCGCAGGTTGTCGGCCCCGGCCAGGACCTCGCCGGGGTCCTCGGCGCCGAGGGCCTCGGGAATGGGCCTGCCGGGGACGATGCGGTGCTTCCCGGTCTGGGCCTTCATGGCCCGCACCGTGGTGACCACCACGGCGGCATCGGGGTGCAGGCCGGAAACGCGGCACTTGATGTTGCAGAACTTCTCCGCCCCGACGTCGGCCCCGAAGCCGGCCTCGGTCACCACGTAGTCGGCCCCCCGCAGGCCCACCAGGTCGGCCAGGATCGAGGAACTGCCGTGGGCGATGTTGGCGAAGGGCCCGGCGTGGACCAGAGCCGGGGTGCCTTCCAGGGTCTGCAGCAGGTTGGGGGCCAGGGCGTCCTTCATCAGGACGGCCATGGCACCCCCGGCGCCCACCTGGTCGGCAGTGACGGGCCGGCCGCCGGTGGTGTAGGCCACCACGGCCCGGCCGAGGCGGCGCCGCAGGTCGGCCAGGTCGGAGGCCAGGGCGAGGATCGCCATGACCTCGCTGGCCGCGGTGATCTCGAAGCCGGTGCGCCGGGGGATGCCGTCGGTGCGGCGGCCCAGGCCGATGGTGACCTCGCGCAACGGCCGGTCGTTGACGTCGAGCACCCGGCGCCAGGGGATGTCGTCGGGGTTGAGGGTCAGGGCGTTGCCGTGGAACAGGTGGGAGTCCACCAGGGCCGCGGCCAGGTTGTTGGCCGCGGTGACGGCGTGGAAGTCCCCGGTGAGGTGGAGGTTCAGATCCTCCATGGGGATCACCTGGGAGTAGCCGCCCCCGGCGGCGCCGCCCTTGATGCCGAAAGTGGGGCCGAGTGAAGGCTGCCGCAGGGTGACCACCGCCCGGTGCCCGAGGCGGTGCAGGGCCTGGGCCAGGCCCACGGCGGTCGTCGTCTTGCCTTCCCCGAGCGGAGTGGGGGTGACCGCGGTGACGAGGACGTATCGGCCCCGGGGCCCGCCGGTCGCCGGGAGGGCTCCGGGCACGACCTTGGCGATGTGGTCGCCGTAGAGGCGCAGGGCCTCGCGGGGGATGCCCAGGTCGGCGGCGACCTCGGCTATGGGCCGGGGCCGGGCGGCCCGGGCGATCTCGAGGTCTGAGAGCATCGAACTCCTTCTTCGTCTCCCCCGCGGGAGCGGGGGAGACGCGGCCGCAGGCCGCAGAGGGGGCAGCACCCCAACCTGGGCCACGCTAGCGGGGGAGACGCGGCCGCAGGCCGCAGAGGGGGCAGCACCCCAACCTGGGCCACGCTAGTCCGGTGAGTCACCCTCTTCCGGGGTGGCGGCCGGGTGCCGCCGTTTCGAAGGCTGCACCCGGGGAGGCTCTCCCGGCTGCTTGGGGTAATGGGGGGGCCAGGGGGCGTCGCCCAGGCCCCGGGCCTCGTCGGCGTCGGCCATGGCCAGCAGGCCGGAGAGTTCCCCGGCGGCGGCGTCGATGCCGGCCGACGGGTCGCCCACCGCCGCCCAGCGCTTCCGGAAGCCCTCGAGGGTCATTTCCATGGGGTCGATCGTGCCCAGCTCCTCCCAGGCGAAGGGGGTGGAGACTCGGCCGGTGTGGCGCAGGCTGTAGGCGGAGGCGATGGTCTTGTCCCGGGCGTTCTGGTTGAAGTCCAGGAACACCCCCCGCCGCTCCTCCTTCCACCAGGCGGTGGTGGCCAGCCCGGGGAGGCGCCGCTCGATCTCCCGGGCGAAGGCCAGCGCCCCGCGGCGCACCTCTTCGAAGCTCCAGCGGGGGTGGAGGCGGACGTAGATGTGGAGGCCGCGCGAGCCGGAGGTCTTGGGCCAGCCCAACAGGCCCCGCTCCTCCAGGAGGGCGCGGCAGGCGGCGGCGACCGGGCGGCAGTCGTCGAAGGTGAAGCCCTCCGTGGGGTCGAGGTCGAGGCGCAACTCGTCGGGATGATCGAGGGCCTCCGCCCGACTGGTCCAGGGGTTCAGGTCCAGGCAACCGAGTTGCACCTGGTCGATCACGTCCGAGACGTCGTTCACGATCGCCATGCGGCCGGGCCGGGCCGAGGGAAAGCGCACCGCCACCGCCTCCCGGATGGTGGCGGGGGCCCGCTTGGTGAAGAACGGCGGGTGATCCACCCCTTCGGGCCAGCGCTTCAAGGCGCAGGGGCGCCGGAGAACGCCCCGAACCACACCGGGGGCGCAGAGCAGGTAGTGCTCCACCACATCGCGCTTGGTCCACCCCTGCGCGGGGAAGAGCACCTTGTCGGGGCTGGTGAGGCGCACCTGCCGCCCCGCCGCCTCCACCCGGGTTTCGCTGCTCACGTCGGGATTATGGACCGCGGCTCTCCCCGGTTGCGTCTTGAGAAGGCGAGAC
>JALOLI010000190.1 GCA_025456165.1 Acidimicrobiia bacterium
CACCGCTACGACACGCGCATCTTCGCCCAGATCAACCACAACGGGGGACAGGGGTCGGGCATGTACAACCGGCTGGCCACCTGGGCGCCCTCGGCCGTCCCCGACCCGCTCTTCCGTGAAGTGCCCTACGCCCTGGAGCCTGCCGACATCGCCGCCGTCGTCGAGGGGTACGCCGCCACCGCCCGCAACTGCGCCGAGGGGGGCTTCGACGGCATCGAGCTCCAGTGCTCCCACTCCTCGATAGTGCGCCAGTTCCTGTCGCCGAGCACCAACCGGCGCACGGACGCCTACGGGGGCAGCGTCGAGAACCGGGCACGCTTGCTGCGCGAGATCGTGGTCGCGGTGCGCCGCGCCGCCGGCCCCGGGCTTGCTCTGGGGGTGCGCCTCTGCGGGGACGAACTGCTGCGCCACGGCATAACCCTGGAAGAGACGGTGGCCGTGGCCCGCCTTCTCGAGGCGGATGGGGGAGTCGATTACGTCAACACCTCGATCGGGGTGGCGACGGCCACCTTGCACATGATCGAGGGCTCGATGCACGTGCCGCCCGGCTACACGCTGTTCATCCCGGCGGCGCTCCGCCAGCACATCGGGCTGCCGGTGATCGGTGTGGGGCGGATCAAGGACCCGGTGCAGGCCGACCGGGCCCTGCGCGACGGGCACTGCGACCTGGTGGGGGTGGTGCGCGGCCAGATCGCCGACCCCGACTTCGCCGCCAAGTCGCGCGCCGGGCTGACCGAGGAGATCCGTCTCTGCTTGTCCTGCAACCAGGAGTGCGTCGGGCGGATGGGCCTGAACCGCTGGCTGGGCTGCATCGAGAACCCGCGGGCCGGCCGGGAGAGCCTGGTACCGCCGCCGCGCCCGGGGGCCCGCTCCCGGCGAGTGCTGGTGATCGGCGCCGGCCCGGCCGGCCTGCAGGCGGCGATCAGCGCCTCCGAGCACGGGCACCGGGTCACCGTGGTGGAGCGGCAGGGCCAGCCCGGGGGCAACCTGCGTCTGGCCGCCTCCGTCCCCAACCGGGCCGAGATCGGCGACCTGGTGCGCAACCAGTTGATCGAGTGCCGGCGCCTCGGGGTCGAGATCCGCTGCGGGGTGGCGGCCGATGCCGCTCTCGTGCTCCGCGAGAAGCCCGAGGTGGTGGTCGTGGCCACAGGCAGCACGCCGGGCCGCCCCTACTGGGTGCCGGCCGAGGCCCCGGCCGGGGGGCCGCGGGTGGCCGATGTCACGGAGGTGCTGAGCGGCGCCGCGTCACCCGCCGGGTCGGTGGTGGTCGTCGACGAGATCGGCTTCCACCACGCCACCAGCGTCGCCGAGCTGCTGGCCGACCGGGGGTGCCGGGTCGAGGTGATCACCTCGGGGATGGTCGTGGGCCAGGACCTCGGCATCACCCTGGACATGGAAGGATGGCTGATGCGGGCGCACTCCAAAGGAATCGCCCTGGCCACCGACCTGGTGGTGACCGGGCTGGCCGAGGGGACCCTGCAGCTGCTGCACCACCCCACCGGGCGCCCCGAGGCCCGCCGTCCCGATTGGGTGGTGCTGGCCGTGCCGGCCCGGCCCGCCGATTCCCTCTACCGCGAGCTGGCGAGCAGTGGGGCTTTCGAGGTGCACCGCGTGGGTGACTGCGTCGCCCCGCGCCGGGCTCACGCCGCCGTCGTCGACGGCGATCGGATCGGGGGCCGCCTGTGATCGCCCTGGTGCCGGTGCGCGACGGCCTTCCCGCCCTCGGGGCGGGCGAGGCCGTGGCCGAGGCCGGGGGCCGAGGTGGGGGAGTACCGGCCGGGTGCCTGGGCCGAGGCCTTGGCCGGGCTGCTTGCCGGCGAGGCGTTGATCCTCCTGCCCGCCTCTCCCGATGGGCGCGACCTGGCGCCGCGCCTGGCGGTCCGCCTCCACCGGCCGCTGGCGGCGGGGGTGCTGCGCCTGGGAGAAGCTTCCTACGTGGTCCCCCTGGCCGGGCATCGGGCGCAGGCCGAGGTCTCCTTCGACGGCGCGCTGGTGGCCACCATCGAACCGGGGGCCCGGGCCTTCCCCGCCGGCCCGCCGCGAGCAGCGACCGTGCACCGGGTGGGGGTGGCGCTGGGTCCAGCACCCGATGCCGAGGTGCTCGAGGTGCTGCCAGCCGACCCGGAGACCATCGACCTGGCCGAGGCGGATCGCATCATCGCCGGCGGCATCGGCCTGGGCCTCGAGGAGCACTTCCGCTGCCTGTCCCGCGTCGCCCGGCTTCTGCGGGCTTCGGTGGGCGCCACGCGGCCCGCGGTGGATGCCGGATGGACGGGCTTCCCCCGCCAGATCGGCACCACGGGGGCCCTGGTCGACCCGACGCTGTACCTCGCGGTGGGTATCTCCGGAGCGGTGCAGCACACGTCGGGGCTGGGCAACCCCACCCACATCGTCTCGGTCAACACCGATGCGTCCTGCCCCATGATGCAGCTGGCCGATCTGGCGATCGTGGCCGATGGGCCGGATACCCTGGCGGAGCTGGAGCGGCTGCTCGGCGAGGAGGCGGCCGGTGAAGCGTGAGTTCGACATCATCGTGGTCGGCGCCGGCCCGGCGGGGGCAGCGGCGGCCCTGGTCGCCGCCCGGGCAGGGTGCTCCGTCTGCCTCCTGGAGCGGGGGCCCTTCCCCGGGGCGAAGAACATGTACGGGGGGGTGGTGTACCCGCGGGTGCTCGACGCGCTCCTGCCCAAGTGGTGGGAGGAGGCCCCGGTGGAGCGCTGGGTCACCCGCCGCTCCACGGTCATGCTCACCCCGGCGCAGTCGGTGGCCCTCGACTTCCGCACCACCTCCTGGGGCTCCCCACCCCACAACGGCGCCACGGCCCTGCGGCCCGAGTTCGATCGCTGGCTGGCCTCCAAGGCCGTCGAGGCCGGGGCCACCCTGGTCACCGCTACTACCGCCACCGGCCTCATCCGCGAGCGCGGGCGTGTCGCCGGGGTGCACACCGATCGCGAGGAGGGCGACCTGCGGGCCTCTCTGGTGATCGCTTGCGACGGGGTGAACTCGTTCCTCGCCCGTGAGGCCGGCCTCTACCCGGGGTTCGCCGCCGCCCACCTCACCCTCGGTGCCAAAGAGGTGCTGGGCTTTCCCCGCCGGGTCATCGAGGAGCGATTCGGGTTGCGCGACCGCCAGGGGGCCGACATCGAGGTGGTGGGGTGCACCCGGGGCCTGCCCGGGGGTGGCTTCATCTACACCAACCTCGACAGCGTGGCCATCGGGGTGGTCGTTTCCCTCGTGGAGCACGGCCGCCGCGGCCACCGCCCGGAGGACCTGATCGCCGACTTCAAGGCGCATCCGGCTATCGCTCCGCTGGTCGAGGGGGGCACGCTGCTGGAGTACTCGGCTCACTTGATCCCGGAGGGCGGGTACAAGCACATGCCCGAACTGGCGGCCGACGGGCTGCTGGTGGCGGGGGACGCCGCCGGCATGTGCCTGGCCGCCGGGTTGTGGCTGGAGGGGGTCAACTTCGCCATCGGCGCCGGGATCGCCGCCGGGGAGACGGCGGCCGAGGCGCTGGCCCGGGGGGACACCTCGCGGTCCGGCCTGGCCGGGTACCGGCGGAGGCTCGAGGCGGGATTCGTCCTGGCCGATCACAAGCGGTTCCGCGGCGCTCCCGACCTGGTGCTCTCGGAGCGGGTGCAGGTGCGCTACCCGGCTCTGGCCTGCGGCCTGTTCGAGGAGATGTTCACCGTCACCAACCCTGCGCCCAAGCAAGGGATGCTGCGGCTCCTGCGACGGCAACTGAAGCAGCAGGGGATCCGGTGGCGTGAGGTGGCCAGGGATGGATTCCGGATATGGAGGACGTTCGGCTGATGGAGCAGCGGTACCCGGAGTTCGGGTTCGAGGAGCGCATGGCCACGGTGGAGTTCCGGGTCTCCCCCCGGGCTCACATCGTGGTGAACCGAGATTCCTGCCGCGGCTGCTCCACGAAGGCCTGCGTGACCGCTTGCCCGGCCGGCCTGTTCGTGACCACTGCCGACGGCGGGGTCGTCTTCAACTACGAGCAGTGCTTCGAGTGCGGCACCTGCTACCTGGTGTGCGACATCGAAGGCGCCATCTCCTGGTCCTACCCCGACGGCGGCTGCGGCGTGGTGTACGCCCGAGGATGACGATGGAGTTCTTCGTCGCGCTGAAATGGTCGACCCTGCGGGTGGAGACCGACCCCCTCACCGGGGCGGCCCGGGTGCTGCCCGGGCGCTACGGGCCGGACCCGGCGAGTCTGGCCGCCCTCGAGTGGGCCCGGCAGCTGGCCGCTCCCGTCGGCGCCCGAATCACCGTGGGCACCGTCGGACCGGCGGAGGCGGAAGCCGGGCTGCGCCACGCTCTGGGGCTCGGGGCCTCCCGGGCCATCCGGCTCCACGCCGCCGACGGCGCGACCCCCATGGCCGTCGCCGCGGCCCTGGCCGGGCCGGCGGCCGCGGCCGATCTGGTGCTGACCGGGGCCTGGAGCATCGACGGCGGTTCGGCGGCGGTGGCGCCGACCCTGGCCGCCCTGCTGGGCCGCTCCCAGGCTTGCGGGCTGCTCGCCCTGGCATGGGATGGCGACGCCCTGGTGGGGGAGCGGCGCCTCCCGGCGGGGCGCCGGGAACGGCTGCGGCTCCGCCTGCCGGCGGTGGTCTCCCTGGAGGCAGGCACCATCGCCTTGAGGCGGGAGCCGCTGCCTGCCTTGCTCGCCGCGCAGGAGTGGGGACTCGAGGTGATCCACCCGGCCGTGCCGCCGGCCGGGGCCCGGGAGGGAGTGGAGCAACCCTACCGGCCGCGCCCCCGCACCATCCCGGCTCGTCCCGACGGCGACGATCCCAGGGAGCGCATCGCCGCTCTCACGGGCGCCCTGGAGGCCGCTCCGGCCGCCCAGCAGCTGTACCTCGAACCGCCCGCCGCGGCGGCGGCGATCGTCGAGGCCCTGCGGCGCTGGGGCTACCTGGGCTGATCCCGGCGCCGGGCCTCAGGCCCGGCAGTCGACCAGGACCTTCATGAGGCCGCGACCCTCTTCCAGCCGCTCGAAGGCCTGCTGGGCGGCGCTGAGGGGGTGCACCTCCGAGATGAAGCGGCGCAGGGGCACCGCCCCGGCGTCGGCCAGGCGGATGGCTTCCTCGAAGTCGGCCGGCTGGTAGGTGCGGGCCCCCAGGATCGTGAGCTCGCGCCAGAACACGCGGAAGACGTCGACCGGCGCGGGCTGGGCCTGGATGCCCACCACGACCCCCCGGCCCCTGGTGGCCAGGACGTCGGTCATCAGGCGGGTGCCGGCATGGGTCGCCGACACCTCGAACGCCAGGTCGGCGCCGTCGCCACCCGTCCAGGCGTCGACCCGGCCCTTGAGGTCTTCGCCGGTGGGGTCGGCCGCCTCGGTGCCCAGCTCGGCGGCGAAGCGGCGGCGGCCGGCGTCGGGCTCCACCAGGAGCACCTCTCCGCCGCCGGCCCGGGCCACCAGGGCGATGAGCTGACCGACCGGCCCG
>JALOLI010000191.1 GCA_025456165.1 Acidimicrobiia bacterium
GGCAGGGTGCGGCGGCGACGGTGGCAGCAGCGAAGAGCAGGGCTGGATCACGGGCCTCCTGGATCGGGTCCCCGATACGGGAGCCAGCGGCGACCTGATGGTCGTCGACCTGGCCGGCGCGGCCGCAGCCGGCGGCGTGGCAGTCCCGACTCCGGGGGCTTCCGCCGGCGAGATCGCCGACTACCTCCTCGGCCTGCCACGAGACACCCTGGTCCCCGATCTCCTGCAGGACCCGTTCCCCGACTTCGACGCTCTCACCCGGGAGCTCGGCATCGACGCCGCCCTGGTGACTGCAGCAATCATGGCGAGCAATCCCCCGGAGACCTACCAGGTCCTCGCCGGAGATTTCGATCCCGCCGCCGTCGACACCGCGGTGCGATCCGATTCCGTGTGGGGGGACCTCCTGACCACGGCCGAGCACCAGGGCGTGGCGTACTACGCCTGGGGCGAGGACTTCGAGAGCGATCTCCGCCGGGTCACCGCGGTCCGTCCCCAGGGCCGGGGCGGCCGTCTCGCCCTCGACGACGGGTGGCTCTACTGGGTTCCCTGGACGGCCGGGATCGAAGGGCTCATCGACGCCGGGGCGGGCCGCGTCGCCACCCTGGCCGACGACCCGGCGTTCGCCCGCGCCGCCGCCGCCCTCCAGGCCGCGGGGGTCTACGCGGCGGTCCTGACGGGCCGGCCCCTCCTCGACGCCGCCGTCTCGGCGCTCGTCCTGGGGGCCGGGGGCGGAAGGGATGAGGCCGGGGCCTTCTGGACGATCGCCGCGGTGCACCGCAGCGCGGCGGAGGCCGAGGCCGCCGCCGCCGAGGTCGGGCGCGTCCTTGCCGAGGGCAGCACCTCGGCCACCCGGCAGCCCTGGTCGGAGCGCGTCTCCGGTGTTCAGGTCACCCTCGAGGACGCCCTGATGGTGGTGACGGTTCGCTCCACCGGTCCAGCGGGCGACTGGTGGCAAGCCTTCGGCACTCGCGACGCCGTCTGGCTGGCCGCTCAGGGCTGATGCCTCAGGCGAGTACCCTCGCGGCTCGTCGCAAGGAGGCGCCGGAGTTGACCCAGGCCACGGCGGACATCGGCCTCATCGGCCTGGCGGTGATGGGGCAGAACCTCGTCCTGAACCTCGACGACCACGGCTACACCGTGGCCGTCTTCAACCGCACCACCTCCCGGGTCGACGAGTTCCTGGCCGGAGCGGCCCGGGGCACCCGGGTGATCGGCACCCACTCCCTGGAGGAGCTGGTAGCGGCCCTGCGCCCCCCGCGCCGGGTCTTCCTCCTCGTTCAGGCCGGGGCGCCGGTCGACGCGTTCATCGCGGCGCTCCTCCCCCTCCTCTCCCCCGGGGACATCATCATCGACGGGGGCAACTCGCACTACGCCGACACCATCCGCCGCACCGCTCTGGTGGAAACCCACGGCCTCCTCTACATCGGCACCGGTGTCTCCGGTGGGGAGGAAGGGGCCCGGCACGGCCCCTCGCTGATGCCCGGGGGCTCGGCCGACGCCTGGCCGCACTTGCGGGAGATGTTCCGGGCCATCGCCGCCCGCACCCCCGACGGCGATCCCTGCTGCAACTGGGTGGGGAGCGACGGCGCCGGCCACTACGTGAAGATGGTGCACAACGGCATCGAGTACGGCGACATGCAGCTGATCGCCGAGGCTTACCACCTGTTGCGCGACGGCGCCGGCCTGTCGAACGAGGAGATGCACCTCGTCTTCGCCGAGTGGAACCGCGGCGAACTGGACTCCTACCTCATCGAGATCACCCGCGACATCCTGGCGGCTCGCGACGACGAGGGCCGCTACGTGCTCGACACCATCCTGGACGCCGCCGGGCAGAAGGGCACGGGGAAGTGGACCGTGCGGTCGGCCGCCGACCTGGGGGTGCCCATGACGCTGGTGGCCGAGGCGGTCTTCGCCCGCGCCCTGTCCGCTCTCAAGGAGGAGCGGATGGAGGCCACCCGTCTCCTCGGGGGCCCGGTGCCCACCTTCTCCGGGGATCGCGCCGCCTTCGTCGAAGACGTCCGCCGGGCGGTCTACGCCGCCAAGATCGCCTCCTACGCCCAGGGCTTCATGCTGCTGCGCCGGGCCGCCGCCGAGCACGGCTGGGACCTCGACTACGGCGGCATAGCCCTGCTGTGGCGCGGTGGCTGCATCATCCGCAGCCGTTTCCTGGGTGAGATCCGAGCCGCCTACTCCCGCCGGCCCGATCTGCCCAACCTGCTGCTGGACGACTTCTTCCGCTCCGCCGTGGACGACTGCCAGGCCGGCTGGCGGCGGGTGGTGGGGCGCGCCGCCGAATGGGGGCTTCCCCTGCCCGCGATGTCGTCGGCCCTCGCCTTCTTCGACGGCTACCGGAGCGGCCGCCTCCCGGCGAACCTGCTCCAGGCGCAGCGGGACTACTTCGGCGCCCACACCTACGAGCGGGTCGACCGTCCGCGCGGCGAGTTCTTCCACACCAACTGGACCGGCCGCGGCGGGGGCGTGTCGTCCACCGCCTACACCGTCTGACGAACCGGCCGGTGCCCCCGCCGGGAGCCCTCAGGCCCCGCCGGGGCCTCCGGTCGCTCCCGGGTCGTCCTGGAACTCGAACACCAGGTCCCCGATCTGCACCTCGTCGCCGGCCACCGCGCCGGCGCGCCTCAGGGCCTCGTCCACGCCGACGCGGGCCAGGCGCTGCGCCGCGAAATCGGCGGCCTCGGGCACGGTGAGGTCGTCGAGGGCCACCGCCCTCTCGGCCGCCTTGCCGCGCACCACCCAGCGATCCCCCTCCCGATGCACGGTGAACCCGGGAGGGGCCGGGCGGTGCAGCAGGTAGCCGGGCCGGTCGGGGGCTTCGCGCACCGCCTGGTCCACGAGGTCGGCCACGGCGTGCATCAGGGCGGGCAGGCCGGCGCCGGTGATGGCGGAGACCAGATGGACCGGGCGGCCCAACGCGGCCTCCAGTGCCGACGCGGACTCCGCCGCTCCGGGCAGGTCGGCCTTGTTGACCGCCACCACCCGGGGCCGGGCGGCAAGAGCGGCGTCGTGACGGGTCATCTCCTCCAACAGGATCCCGTGCTGGCGGGCCACCGGGATCTCCTGCAGGGGCGAAGGGTCGAGGAGCAGCAGCAGGGCCCGGGCTCGCTCGGCGTGCCGCAGGAAGGCATGACCCAGGCCCCGGCCCGCCGCCGCCCCTTCGACGAGGCCGGGGATATCGGCCAGCACGAACTGGCGCTCGTCCACCTCGACCACTCCGAGGTTGGGCTCCAGCGTGGTGAAGGGGTAGTCGGCCACCTTGGGGCGGGCGGCCGAGACGCGGGAGATCAGCGTGCTCTTGCCGGCATTGGGGAAACCGATGATGGCGGCGTCGGCGAGCAGTTTGAGCTCGAGGATGAACTCGGCCTCGTCGCCGTACTCCCCCTGCTCGGCGAAGGTTGGGGCGACGTGGCGGACCCCGGCCAGGGCGGCGTTCCCCCGTCCGCCGCGGCCGCCCTCCAACAGCATCACCTGCGCCCCGCTCTCGGTGAGATCGGCCAGCATGGTGCCGGCGGCGTCGCGCACCACCGTGCCCAGAGGCACGGGCAGCAGCAAGTCGGCCCCCCGGCGCCCGTGCTGCAGGTCCCCCTGGCCGTGGGTGCCGTCACCGGCCCGCCGGTGCGGGTGCCGCCGGTAGTCGAGGAGAGTCGCCAGTCGGGGGTCGGCCACCACCACGATGTCGCCGCCCCGGCCTCCCGAGCCGCCCTCGGGACGGCCGCGCGGCTTCCCTCGCTCCTTGTGGAAGGAGGCAACTCCGGCACCGCCGTCGCCGGCGCGCACCCGGATGCGGGCTTCGTCTACGAACACGGCCCTCCTGGGCTCAGGAGCGTGCGTCGCCGGACGCCGGCCCGTCG
>JALOLI010000192.1 GCA_025456165.1 Acidimicrobiia bacterium
GTGGGCGCAACCGTCGTGGAGGAGGCCGGCGCCGTGGCGGTCGTGGTCGCCGCCTCGCCGTCGCCGCCGCAGGCCGTCACCCCGAATGCCACAACTGCCAGCAAGACCCACCGCCGCTTCGTCGCCATGACTCGCCCCTCCCCGGGTCGCGGCGCACGACTCCCGCCCCGGCCCCGATCAGCAGCCATTGAGGACCTCGCCGGTGCACCAGTCGGCGTCGTCGCCGCCGTGTAGCTGATCCCAGCCGGCATTGCCTTCCATGAAGTCCCGACCGGGCCCGCCGTACAGGACATCGTCGCCGGCATCGCCCCGCATCGTGTCGTCGCCTTCCTCTCCCCAAAGGATGTCGTTCCCGGTGCCCCCGGCCAGTTCCTCCACCGCGTACCGGTTCCCCCAGATCCCGCCGGGCCCGCCCCACAGCGTGTCGTGCCCGCCCTGGCCGTATAGTCGGTCGTGGCCGCCGCCGCCCCACAGGGTGTCGTCGCCGCCGCCTCCATAGATGATGTCCCTTCCCCGCCCGCCCCACATCTGGTTGGGGCCCGGACCACCGTACAGAGCGTCGTTCCCCGATCCCCCCACGACGTTCTCCACCCCACTCAGGGTGTCGACTCCCACACCCCGGCCGGTGCCCTCCAGGAGACTCACCGAGAGGTTCGCTCCTGTGCCGGCGTAGTCGGCGGTGTCCACCCCCGAGCCCCCCTCCAGTACATCATCTCCGTCGCCTCCGATCAGGCGATCGTCGCCGTCGAGGCCGCGGAGAATGTCGTTGCCACCGCCACCGTCCAGGGTGTCTCTCCCGGCCTCGCCGTGAAGGACGTCGTGGCCCTCATCGCCGTTTAGGTGATCGAACCCGGGCCCGCCGCAAATGGTGTCATCGCCGCCCAGACCGGCGATGATGTCGTCGCCGCCCAGACCGGCGATCACATCCGCCGCAGGTGTGCCGACCAGGTTGTCGTCCCCTTCGGTTCCCCAGATGCCGGCCCGGAGGCCGGCGCAGAGGTGAGCGACCTCTACCAGCCGCGTCACCTGCACCGCCCGGTTCCCGGCCCGGTCGGCCACGTCGTAGGTGACCAGGTAGGTCCCGGGCCGGCTCGTGTCCACCGGATTCACCGTGACGATCTCTCCGGTGAGATCCCCGTCGACGAGATCGAAGGCAGTGGCTCCGGCATCGCGGTACGGCTCGCCGACCTCGAGCATTACCCGGTCGGGCCCCGACAAGGTGATCACCGGCGGGCCGGGGTCCAGGACCGTCACCTGGAAGGACCCGGTGCCGGCATTGCCGGCGGCATCGACCGCTCGGCAGATCACCGTGGTCACCCCCACCGGGAATACGGAGCCGGAGGGCGGTCCACAGGCCACCGGGGGGCTGGGTGGGCCGACCAGGTCGGATGCGCTCGCGGTGAAGGACAGCAGGGCACCGCCCTGGGCTCTCGCTTCCAGGGTCACGTCCCCCGGCACCCTTACCACCGGAGGGGTCGTGTCTCGCACGGTCACCCGGAACCACCCGCCGGCCGTGTTGCCCGCCGCATCTGCGGCCGAGCAGGCGACGGTCGTCGTCCCCAAAGGGAACGTGCTGCCCGAAGGCGGCGCGCACACGACCGGAGGCTGGGGCGAGCCGGCATCGGCGGCCGTTGCCACGAAGCCGACCGCCGCCCCCTGGGGACCGGTGGCCTCCACCGTGAAATCAGACGGCAGCGTCAGCGACGGCGGCGTGGTGTCCCACACCGTCACGCTGAAGGTGCCCCGGCTGCTGTTCCCGGCGTCGTCCGTGGCGCGACAGCTCACCGTGGTGCGGCCCAGGGGGAACATGGCACCCGAGGCGGGAGCGCAGACCACGGCGGGAGCCGGGTCCACGGCATCGTGAGCCCCTACAGCGAAGATCACTCGGGTGCCGGCCGGTCCGGTTGCCTCGGCCACCAGGCCCTCCGGCAGGGTCAGCGTGGGCGCGGTGGTGTCCTGCACGGTCACGGAGAACGCGCCGAGCGCCGTCCTCCCGGCGGCGTCCGTAGCCCGGCAGTCCACAGTGGTCGTGCCAAGCGGGAACACCGAGCCCGAAGCCGGCAGGCAGGTGACGGCAGGATACGGCGGGCCCACGATATCGGTAGCGGTAGCGGTGAACGCCACCACCGACCCGAAGGGCCCGGCGGCCTCCACCCACATGTCCGCAGGGAGATACAGGGCGGGAGGGGTCCCGTCCTCCACGACTACGTCGAAGCTGGCCTCCCCTCTGTTGCCGGCGGCGTCGGCGGCCCAGCAAGTCACCCTGGTCCTTCCCAACGGGAAGACGGCTCCAGAGGTAGCGTCGCAACTCACTGCCGGCGACGGGGGATCCTCGTCGGAGGCGCTGACGGCGAAGGTCACGGCCGCCCCATCGGGACCGCTCGCCTCCACCCACATATCCGCCGGCACGGTCAGGACCGGCGGGGTGGAGTCGCCTGCCGGCGAGGACAGGATCGCCACCGCGGGGTTGCGGTCTGCGGTCACCGGAGAGCAGGAGAAGCCGCCTCCATCCTGCCAGCACACTCGCGAGGGAAAGCCGGCGAAGGCGATGTCGCCATCGCCGTCGCCGTCGAGATCGCCTATCGCGATGTCGGTCGACCCCCAACCCGCCTCGAGAGTGCTGCAGGTGAAGCCCGGGGCGCCGTAATCGCAGATGATGTTCCAGCGATTCAGCCCGCCGCCTTGACCTGTCTGCGAGAACACCAGCCGGGGCGCCGACCCCGGGTCGTGGAGCACGGCCACGCCGGTGGACTCATTCGTCTCGGCATCGATGGGATCGCAGTCGTCGAACCCGGACGATGAATCCGCCGGCCCCCAGCACACCCGATTCACTTGCCAGGAATTGGCGTACAGCGCGTCCAGATGCCCGTCACCGTCGATGTCGTAGAGGGCCACGCCCGCGGTGTTCTCCTGGTAGGCCGCATCCGGCACGCAGTTGAAGGAGCCCGTGCCGTCATCCGCGCAGAGCAGGTTGGCTTTCCCGCCATCACCGTCGGCTGCGAAGAGCAGGTCGGGGACTCCATCCCCGGTGAGGTCTCCCCGGGCAACCTCCCGGTTGTCCCAGGTCCCAGTGCCCGGTATCTCGTGGATGGTTCCGAACGAGTCCTCCCCGAACAGGATGTAGGCCGGCCAGCCCCCTCCCATGGCGAACACGATGTCGGCGCTCCCGCCGGCATCGAGATCCGCGATGAGCGCGTCGTGGGTGACGCCGAAGGCGCCGGGCCACGGCCCCGGGGTGTTGAGCGGAGCGCAGGATCCCAGGCCGCCCGCGGCGCCGTAGCACGCCCGGTTGGCAAACTGGTGGTTGGAGAAGACCACATCGGCTACCCCGTCGTCGTTGAGATCGCCGACGGCCACTTCGGAGGTCTGGTACTTGCCCGTCTCGATGTCCGTGCACGCGTAGCTGCCGGCGCCGTCGGCCAGGCACTGCTGGTTGGGTGGATACTGGCTCCAGTAGTTGGTGAACACCAGATCCGGAGTGCCATCCAAGGCCGGGCCCGCCAGCCGGGCGACGGCGACACCGACCGGAGCCAGAGCGATCATCCCCAGAAGCCCCAGGATCACCATTGCCCGGCGGCCTCTGCGGGAATGCGACTGCATCCTGCCTCCCATTCGCCCTCCCCCTTCCAGGTCGTGATACCCCGCCCCTACGCCTCTTCGGGGATCGTCGGGGGCAGGGTGCGCTCCACCTCGGCCAGGGCGTCCACATAGGTGTCCAACTCCTGCCGCAGGCGGCGCACCTCGGCGGTCGAGACCCCAAACCGGCCGGGGGCCGAGGAGTCCAGCGCCAGGCCGCCCATCTTGACCGCCAGCGTCTCGATGCCGGCGGTCGTCGCCGTGATCTGTGAGATCGTGTCC
>JALOLI010000193.1 GCA_025456165.1 Acidimicrobiia bacterium
GCCTTGACGATGATGCGCAGCTCGGCTTGCTCGTCGGCGCGCAACTCGTCGAGCAGCGACTGCAGCCGGTCGGCGGCGGTGGGGACGACCAGCTCCTTGGTGCGCAGGGTGCCGGCGCGCTCGGAGGCGGTGGCCCGGGCGGCGCGCTCGTCGCGCACCACCTCGAAGTGATCCCCGGCACGCGGCACATCGTCCCAGCCCATGATCAGCACCGGCGTGCTCGGCGGAGCCGCCTCCACCGCCGCCCCGGTGTGGTCGAACATGGCCCGCACCCGGCCGGCCACGGCTCCCGCCACGATGGCGTCGCCGCGGCGCAGGGTGCCCTGCTGCACGATGACCGTGCCCAGGGGCCCCCGCCCCCGGTCGAGCTCGGATTCGATCACGATGCCGGTCGCCGGCATCGCCGGGTCGGCGGAGAACTCCTCCAGTTCGGCGATCAGGTCCAGGTACTCCAGGAGCTGCTCGACCCCCTCGCCGGTGAGGGCGGAAACCTCGGCGCTGATCACGTCGCCACCCAGCTGCTCCACCAGCAGCCCGTGCTCGGTCAGCTGCGCCCGCACCCCGTAAGGGTCGGCCCCGGCCAGGTCCATCTTGTTGATGGCGACCACGATGGGGACGCCGGCGGCCTTGGCGTGGCTGATGGCCTCGACGGTCTGGGGCATGACCCCGTCGTCGGCGGCCACCACCAGCACGACGATGTCGGTGACCTCGGCGCCCCGGGCCCGCAGGCTGGTGAAGGCCGCGTGGCCCGGGGTGTCGATGAAGGTGATGGGGCGGTCGCCGAGGCGCACCTGATAGGCACCGATGTGCTGGGTGATGCCCCCGGCCTCCTCGGCCACCACGTTGGCGGTGCGGATGCGGTCGAGCAGCTTGGTCTTGCCGTGGTCGACGTGGCCCATGACGGTGACCACGGGGGGCCGGCGCACGGTGCCCCCGGAGCGCACCGCCGGCTTGGCCGCGGCGGGGGCGGCGGGCGCCGGGACGGGGGCTTCCTCGAGGCGCACCGCGAACCCGAGGGCGGCGGCCACCGCCTCGAGGTGGGCCGCGGGCACCGGCTGGGCCGCACCGGCCATCTGGCCACGCCCGACCAGGATCTTGACCACCTCACCTACAGGCCGCCCGGCCGCCTCGGCCAGAGCGGAGACCGTGACCCCGGGCCGCAGGGACAAGACCCGGGCCGGCGGAGCGGAAGGGGCCGGCGCGGCGGACGCCACAGGAGCCGGAGCCGGGGCGGGCGGGGCCGGCTTCTTGGCAGCGGGAGCCGGCGCGGGCGGCGGCTCTGGGGCGGCGGCTGCGGCGGCCGCGGCAGCCGTCTCTTCGAAAGCCAGGCGGATCAGCGTGGCGGTGTCGTCGTCGACGCCGGACGAGGCAGAGGCGATCTCAATACCCAGGTCGGCGGCGCGCGCCAGGATCTCCTTGGACTCAACGCCCAGTTCCCTGGCCAATTCATATGCGCGCATTACGGATTCCTCGACCTGCTGATCGGTTCATTGTGCCATGCCGGGCGCAGGCTCCCGGCCGGCCCTATTCCTTCTCGTCGTCCTCGTCATCGTCGTCGCCCTCGTCGCCCTCGTCGCCCTCGTCGTCCTCGTCGTCGTCCTCGTCGTCCTCACCCTCGGCGTCGTCCTCACCCTCGGCGTCGGCGTCGCCCTCGGCCTCAGCCTCACCGGCCGGGGCCGCGTCGACGCCGGCTTCGACCGGGGCTTCGCCGGCCGACGCATCAGGCACCGCCTCCGGTTCCACAGCCTCGGCGCTGCTCACCAGGGCGGCCGCCGCGACGCCGGCCGCAGCAGCGGCGGCCACGGCCGCGGCCTCGCCCGACTGCTCGCTCTCGGACCGGATGTCCACCCGGTAGCCACTGAGGCGGGCGGCCAGGCGGGCGTTCTGGCCCTCCTTGCCGATGGCCAGCGACAACTGGTGGTCGGGAACGATCACCGTCGCCGTACGCGTCTCGTCGTCGAGGAGCACCTGCCGCACCTTGGCCGGGCTCAGGGCTTCGGCGATGAACTGCCGGGCGTCCTCCCGCCACTCCACGATGTCGACCTTCTCCCCGCGCAGTTCGTTGACCACCTGGCGGACCCGCGACCCGCGCGCCCCGACGCAGGCCCCCACCGGGTCCACGTTGGCATCGTTGGAGGCCACGGCGATCTTGGTGCGGTGGCCGGCTTCGCGGGCGATAGCCCGGATTTCGATCACCCCGTCGGCCAACTCGGGCACTTCCAGTTCGAACAGGCGGCGGATGAAGTCGGGATGGCTGCGGCTCACCACGATCTGGGGGCCCTTGGCCTCGCCCCGCACCTCGCGGATGAGAGCCTTCACGCGGGCGCCCCGCTCCAGGCGCTCGTAGGGGATGCGCTCGCTCGACGGCATGACGGCGTCGGCGTTGCCCAGGTCGAGGATCACCGAGCGATGGTCGGACTGCTGCACGATCCCGGTGACCAGGTCGCCCTCCCGGCCCTCGTAGGTGTCGAACACCTGGGCCCGCTTGGCGTCGCGCAGGCGCTGCACGATGACCTGCTTGGCCGTCTGGGCGGCGATCCGGCCGAAGTCCTCCGGGGTGTCCACCCACTCCCGGGTCACGTTCCCGTCCTCGTCGAGGTCCTGCCCGTATACGGTGATCTCGCCCGTGTCGGGATCGATGGTGACCCGCGCCTCTTCTGCCGCCCCCGGGGTGCGCTTGTAGGCAGAGACCAGGGCATTGGCCAGGGCATCGAGGATGGCGTCGGCCGATACGCCCTTCTCCCGCTCCAGTGCCTGCAGTTCGTCCATGAAGTCCATCGTCAACCTCGCTTGTGGCCCGGTTTGGGGGCCTTCTCCCACCGGAACACCGTCCGGGCCTGCGCCACCTGGCCGAAGGTGATGTGCCGCGTCCCTTCGGCGAGGCGCAGGGTCATCGCCTCGTCGGTCACTTCCTCGAGCACCCCCCGATGCCGGCGGCTGCCGGCCAGCGGCTCCTCGGTGGTGACCACGACCTCCCGCCCCAGCGCCTTGCCGAAGTGCTCCGGCCGGCGCAGATCCCGCTCCAGCCCGGGCGACCCCACCTCGAGCGTGTAGGCCCCCAGGAGCACCTCGGCCTGGTCGAGCAGGCGCGACAAGCCCTGCGACGCCCGGGCGATGGCCTCCACGTCCATCCCTCCGGTGGCGTCGAGGGTGACGCGCACCACCCGGGCCCCGCCCCCGCCGCGGACTTCGAGGTCGTCGAGCTCGATCCCTTCAGCGGCGAGGTACGGCCCGGCCAGGTCCCAGAGCCGCGCCTCCAGGTCGTCCATCGTCCTTCCTCAACAAAAGAGTGGGCACCAGGGCGCCCACTCGTCGCGTGCGTTCGGTTACACCGCATTGTACCAGAGGGGACGCGCCGAGCCGGGGCCGCCCTCCGCGACCCTGGCTCGCCGGTCAGCGCTCGGCGAGGATGGCGGCGGCCACCACGGCGGCCGCGCCGTCGGGGGCCACCATCTCGGTGGCCCGCCCCCGCCGCCGCACCACTTCAACCTGGCCTTCGGCCAGGCGGCGCGGCCCCACCGTGACCCGGTAGGGGATGCCGATGAGCTCGGCGTCGGCAAACTTGACCCCGGGGCGCTCCTCTCGATCGTCGAGGAGCGCCTCGATCCCTCGTTCCAGCAGGCCGCGGTAGATGGACTCGGCGGCGGCCACGGTGACGGCGTCGGCGGCCACCGGGGTCACCACCGCCTCGAAAGGCGCCACGCTCACCGGCCAGACGATGCCGTGCTCGTCGTGGTGCGCCTCGACCACTGCCGCCACCTGGCGGCCCACGCCGATGCCGTAGGAGCCCATGACGATGGGCCGCTCCCGGCCCTCCTCGTCGAGCACCCGGGCCCCCATGGCCTCGCTGTACGATGGCCTTGAACACTTCGAGCGGGGCCCCACAGCGCTCGCAACCTTCACCCGCGTTGGCCCGGCGTAGGTCGAGCCAGCGCCCCACGGCGATGTCGCGCTCCGGGGTGACGCCGCGCAGGTGCCAGTCGTCCTGGTTGGCCCCGGTGACCATGTTGCCCCGGCCCCGCAGCGAGGGGTCGGCGACGACCGGCAGATCCTGCACCCCCACCGCCCCCAGGCTCCCCGGCAGCGCCCCGAGGGCTTCGAGGATCTCGTCGGGATGCCCGGGCCGGATGTCCTGGGTCCCCAGGCCGTCGATGAGCTTCTGCTCCATGACCTCGTGGTCGCCGCGCAGCAGGACGAGGGTGAGGCGGCCGTCAAGCCCGGCAAACCGCGATGTAGTCCTCCCCCGCCTCGCTGGGCACCATGAACTCCACCGACTCCGACCCGCCCATGACCCCCGAAGACGCCTGCACCGGGATCGGCTCGAGGCCGGTGCGCCGGAAGATCCGGTTGTAGGCGGCGTAGTGATTGTCGAACTGGCGGTCGAGCCCGGCCTGGTCGAGGTCGAACGAGTAGGAGTCCTTCATGGTGAACTCCCGCACCCGCAACAGTCCGGCCTTGGGGCGCGGCTCGTCGCGGAACTTCGTCTGCAGGTGGTACCACAGCTGGGGCAGCTGGCGATAAGAGGAGAGCTCGGCGGCGAGCAGAGCGAAGATCTCCTCGTGAGTGATGGCCAGCAGCAGGTCCACCCCGCGCCGGTCGCGGAACTTGACCATGATCTCGTCGACCGAGTCCCAGCGCCCGGTGCGCTTCCACACGTCCCCGGGGTGCACGACGGGCAGCAGGAACTCCTGTCCCCCGATGGCGTTCATCTCGGCGCGGATGATGTTGGCGACCTTGGCGGCGACCCGCATCCCCAGAGGCAGCAGCGAGTAGGAGCCGCTCATCAACTGGCGGATGTAGCCGCCCCGCACCAGCAGACGATGGCTGGCGGCGTCCGCGTCGGCAGGATCCTGCCGCAGGGTGGGGATGAAAGCCTGGGACCAGCGCACGGGGCTCCTCGGCGAGAGTCGGCGCCGGAGGATAGCCGTCCCGGGTCAGACCCCGGGCACTCCCTCGACGGCGGCGAGGCGGGCCTCGATTCCTTCGGCGGCCAGGCGGCGGCCCTCTTCGACCAGGGCCTCGACCATCTCGGCCTCCGGCACCACCCGCACGACCCGGCCCCGGACGAACAGGTGCCCCTTCCCCTTGCCGGCGGCGATGCCCAGGTCCGCCTGGCGGGCCTCCCCCGGCCCGTTCACCACACAGCCCATCACCGCCACCTGCAGCGACAGGCCTTCGTCCTTGAGGCGGCGCTCCACTTCCCGGGTGACGGCGATCACATCGACGTCGGCCCGGCCGCAGGAAGGACAGGCGATGAGGTCGAGGCCCCGCCTCTCCCGCAGGCCGAGGATCTCGAGCAAGCGGCGTCCCGCTTCGGCCTCCTCCACCGGGTCGGCGGTGAGCGAGAAGCGGATGGTGTCCCCGATGCCCTCCAGGAGCAGGGTGGCCACTCCGGCCACCGACTTGATGAGCCCCGCCGGCGGCGGGCCGGCCTCGGTCACCCCGAGGTGCAGGGGGTAGTCGGTGCGCTCGGCGAGGAGGCGGTAGGCCTCCACCATCGCCGGCACGTGGGAGTGCTTCACCGAGATCTTGATGTCGTGGCACCCGGCCTCCTCGAGGAGGCCCACTTCGTACAGGGCGGACTCCACCAGGGCCTCGGGCACCGGCCCGCCGTAGCGGGCGAGGAGGTCGGGGTCGAGCGAGCCGGCATTGACCCCCACCCGGATCGGCACCTTGCGTTCAACGGCGGCGGCGGCCACCGCCCGGATGTGCCCGGGGTTGCGGATGTTGCCCGGGTTCAGCCGCAGCCCGGCCACCCCGGCTTCGAGAGCGGCGAGGGCCAGGCGGTACTGGAAATGGATGTCGGCCACGATGGGCACGGGCGAGCGCGCCACGATCTCGCCCATCCCCCGGGCGGCGTCCTCGTCGTTGCAGGTGACCCGCACGATGTCGGCCCCGCCCCCCCGCAGGGCGTAGACCTGGGCCACCGTGGCCTCGACGTCGGCGGTCTTGGTGGTCGTCATCGACTGCACCGTGACCGGCGCGCCGCCCCCCACCGGGACGCTCCCCAGGAAGAGGCGGCGGGTGACGCGGCGCGGGAAGGTCATCCGAGATCGAGCGGGTGGAAGATGTCGAGGTAGATGCCGAGCAGGCCGATGATCACCAGGAAAACCACCACCGCCGCCGCCACCGGCATCAACTTGCGCACATCGGCCTTCCGCCCCCGCAGCTTCTCGTAGAGCGCCACGGCGAAGTGCCCCCCGTCGAGGGGGTACAGCGGCAAGGCATTGAGCACGCCGACGAAGACCGCCACGTAGGCCACGAGTTGCAGCGCGTAGCCCGGCCCGAGGTCGCCGGCGATCCCGACCAGGCCGACCGGGCTCACCGGGCGGCTGTCGCCCACATCGTCGACGTTGCCACCGAAGACTGCCGCGACCAGGCGAGGGGCCCCGGCCACCAGTTCCCAGAGCCCGCGCCCGCTGGCGACCACGGCGTCGCCGAGGGCCGCCCCGGCCTCGCCCAGGCCGGCGACCGGCCCCGACCGCTCGGTGCGGGTCCCGGGGGCGATGCCCAGGTAGCCGCGCTTCCCGCCGGCGCCGTCGTCCACCGCCGCCAGTTCCACCTCCAGAACGAGCGACCGCCCGTCGCGCTCCACCCCCAGGGCCACCGCCTCGCCGGGCCGCGCCGTGATCTGATCCACCAGGTCGGCCCACTCCGGCGTGGGAACGCCCGCCAGGGAGATCACCGTGTCCCCGGGCAGCAAGCCGGCCACCGCCGCCGGGGTGGCCGACCCATCCTCGAGGGTG
>JALOLI010000194.1 GCA_025456165.1 Acidimicrobiia bacterium
CCTTGACCAGGGCGCGGTTGGTCTCCAGGAACTCCCGGTCGTCCACGAGCTCGGCAGGCAAGTAGGAAGAGTCCCCCGGGTTGACCACGCGGACCCGGCGCAGCATCTGGCGCACGATCATTTCGATGTGCTTGTCGTGGATGTCCACGCCCTGGCTGCGGTACACCTCCTGCACCTGGTCGACCAGGTATTGCTGGGCAGCCCGGACCCCCTGGACGTCGAGGACCTCCTTGGGATCCAGCGGGCCCTCGGTGAGCTGGGTGCCGGGATCGATCTGCTGCCCGGCGCGCACCCGGAGCCGGGCGAAGCGGGTCAGGGGGTACTCCTGTTCCACCCCGTCGGCGGCGGTGACGACCAGCTTGCGGCTCCCCTCCTGTTCGACCAGGGAGACGGTGCCGCCCTGCTCGGCGATGGTCGCCTTGCCCTTGGGGGTGCGGGCTTCGAACAGCTCCACCACCCGGGGCAGGCCGTGAGTGATGTCCTCGCCGGCCACACCGCCGGTGTGGAAGGTACGCATGGTCAGCTGGGTGCCAGGCTGGCCGATCGACTGAGCGGCGACGATGCCCACCGCCTCGCCCAGCTCCACCGGGCGCCCGGTGGCCAGGCTGAGGCCGTAGCAGGCACCGCAGATGCCGTAGCGCTCCTCGCAGGTGAGCACCGAGCGCACCCGGACCGACGTGATGGCGGGTTCGGCGGCGAGGGCTTCCAGCTGCCGGCGGCCGATGACCACCCCGGCGTCCAGCTTGCCGGCCCCGGGCACGTCGACGACCTTGCGCTCGACCTTCACGGCATCGGCCAGCACCCGCCCGAAGAGGCGGTTGCGCAGGTTGCGGATGGCCGGGTCGCCGGCCTTGGCCCGGACCGTCAGCACGATGCCGCGATCGGTGCCGCAGTCGGGGGCGCGCACGATCACTTCCTGCGACACATCCACCAGGCGCCGGGTCAGGTACCCGGAGTCGGCGGTGCGCAGGGCGGTGTCGGCCAGGCCCTTGCGCGCCCCGTGCGTGGAGATGAAGTACTCCAGCACGGTGAGCCCCTCGCGGAAGTTGGCCCGGATGGGCCGCGGGATGATGTCGCCCCGCGGGTTGGCCACCAGGCCGCGCATGCCGGCGATCTGGCTGACCTGGGTGATGTTCCCCCGGGCCCCGGAGCGCACCATCATGTCGATCGGGTTGAAGCGCTCCGCCTTCAGGGCGAGCTCCATGGACTCCTTGACCCGCCCGGTGGCCTCGGTCCAGATCTCGATCAGCTCCTGCCGGCGCTCGTCGTCGGTGATGACGCCGCGCCGGTAGTTGGTCTCGACCTTGGTCGCCCGCTCCTCGAACTCCATGAGGATCTGGGGCTTGTCGGCCGGGGTCTTGACGTCTTCCAGCCCGATGGTCAGGCCCGCCCGCGTGGCGAAGCGGAAGCCCAGGTCCTTGATGGCGTCCAGGAACCGCTCGACCGTGGTCTTGTCGTACTCCTCGATGACGTCCTCGATGAGGGTCCTGAGGTCGGCCTTGAGGATCGGGGCGTTCACGTAGGGGAAGTCCGGCGGGAAGGCCTGGTTGAGCAGGGCCCGCCCGAGGGTGGTGCGCAGCAGCCGGCTGCCGTCGACCGGCTCCGGGTCGAACAGGCGCTGCAGTTGCGCCGGCAGCTGCAGGCGGCGAGCCGGGTCGCCGGCCAGAGCGCCCACCCGCATGCCGATCGGGGCGTGCAGGCCCAGTTCGCCCAGGTCGTAGGCCATCTGCGCCTCGTCGAGGTCGATGAAGGAGCGGCCGGCGCCCGGCTCGTCCTCCACCACTTCGGAGAGGTAGTAGATCCCGATGACCATGTCCTGGCTGGGGGTGACGATGGGCCGCCCGTGGGCCGGGGACAGTACGTTGTTGGTGGAGAGCATCAGCACCCGGGCCTCGGCCTGGGCCTCGGCGGACAGCGGCACGTGGACGGCCATCTGGTCACCGTCGAAGTCGGCGTTGAAGGCCTCGCACACCAGCGGGTGGATCTGGATGGCCTTGCCCTCGACCAGCACCGGCTCGAAGGCCTGAATGCCCAGCCGGTGCAGGGTGGGCGCCCGGTTCAAGAGCACGGGGTGCTCCTGGATGACCTCCTTGAGCACGTCCCACACCTGGGGGCGCTGCCGCTCCACCATGCGCTTGGCCGCCTTGATGTTCTGCGCCACGTCCTGGTCGACCAGCCGCTTCATGACGAAGGGCTTGAACAGCTCGAGCGCCATCGCCTTGGGCAGGCCGCACTGGTGCAAGCGGAGCTGGGGGCCCACCACGATCACCGAGCGGCCCGAGTAGTCGACGCGCTTGCCCAGCAGGTTCTGACGGAAGCGCCCCTGCTTGCCCTTGAGCATGTCGGAGAGGGACTTCAGCGGGCGGCTCCCCGGCCCGGTGACGGCGCGGCCGCGCCGCCCGTTGTCGAACAGGGCGTCGACCGCTTCCTGGAGCATCCGCTTCTCGTTGTTCACGATGATCTCGGGGGCCCCGAGGTCGAGCAGCCGCTTCAGCCGGTTGTTCCGGTTGATGACGCGGCGGTAGAGGTCGTTGAGGTCGCTGGTGGCGAAGCGGCCGCCGTCGAGCTGCACCATGGGGCGCAGGTCGGGCGGGATCACCGGGACGGCCTCGAGGATCATCGCCCGCGGGTCGTTGGTGCCCTGGGCAAAGGGGGTCAGGACCTTGAGGCGCTTGGTGGCGCGCTGCCGCCGCTGCGCCGAGTTGGCGTCCAGGTCCTCCTTGAGCTGGACGATCTCGGCGTCGAGGTCGAGCCGGCCCAGCAGGTCCTTGACCGCTTCGGCCCCCATGCCGCCCGCGAAGAACTCCTGGTAGCGGTCGCGCACCTCGCGCCACAGCTGCTCGGACTCGATGAGCTGCTTCACCTTGAGGCTGCGCAGCGTGTCGAAGGCCTCGACGACCAGCTGCTCCTCGTAATCGGCCCGCTCCTTGCGATCGCGCACTTCGCGCTCCGCCTCGCGGCGGGCGGCCGACAGCTCCTGGCCCTTGGCCCCGCCCTGCTCCATCTGCGCCAGCTCGGACTCGAGGCGCTCGAGACGGGCCGAGTGCCATTCGTCGAACTCGCGGCGGACCAGCCCGACCTCGGTCTGGCAGGCCTGCTCCAGCTCGGGCAGGGCCTTGTGCCGCTTCTCCTCGTCGACGTGGGTGATGAGATAGGCGGCGAAGTAGATGACCTTCTCCAGGTCCTTGGGGGACATGTCGAGGAGGTAGCCGAGCCGGCTGGGGACGCCCTTGAAGTACCAGATGTGAGTGACCGGCGCAGCCAGTTCGATGTGGCCCATGCGCTCGCGGCGCACCTTGGACCGGGTCACCTCGACGCCGCAACGCTCGCAGACGACGCCGCGAAAGCGCACGCGCTTGTACTTGCCGCAGTAGCACTCCCAGTCGCGCGACGGCCCAAAGATGCGCTCGTCGAACAGGCCGTCCTTCTCCGGCTTCAGCGTGCGGTAATTGATGGTTTCCGGCTTCTTGACCTCACCGTGCGACCAGGCCCTGATCTGGTCGGCGGTAGCCAGGCCGATCCTCAGCTCATCGAACTGGGCCAAAGGAGACTCCTCCGCTCGTCACGATCTCTCTCGTTCTCAAAACCGTCAGTCGCCCCGCTCCGGGCGGGAGATGTCGATGCCCAGCGACTCGGCGGTGCGGAACATGTCCTCGTCCAGTTCGCGCAGTTCCACCTCTTCGCCGGCGGACAGCATCTCCACGTTGAGGCACAGGCTCTGCATCTCCTTGATGAGAACCTTGAAGGACTCCGGGATCCCGGGCTCGGGGATGTTCTCCCCCTTGACGATGGCCTCGTAGACCTTGACCCGGCCGCGCACATCGTCGGACTTGATGGTCAGCAGCTCCTGG
>JALOLI010000195.1 GCA_025456165.1 Acidimicrobiia bacterium
CCGGGATCTACGAGATTCGGGTGCAGGGAGGGGGGATGAACCATCGGATGTTCTGCCTCCTGGCTCGACCGGCGATCGACCTGGGTGGCCCGAGCGTTGTCTGCCTGGGAGGCCTGTCGAAGAACCCGCGCGCTGCTGCGGACCGCAGGGACTACGAGCGGATCAGGCAGTACCGGCAGGAGTTCTCTAGACGACGGACGGTGTGGGAGTGAGGCGAGGCTGCGGTCGAATCTCCAGACCAAGCACTTCGGCCAGGGCCACGACGGTGCTCAGCGTCGGGTTGGGGCACTCAGCCGAGAGGAGCCGGCGCACCGCCTCCGGCTTCATGCCCGCCCGTCGGGCCAGTTCGGCCTTGGTCAGGCCCATCGCCCCTCGTCGGTCGTCGAGCATCTGGATTACGGCATTGATACGGGCGATCCGTTCCCGGGCGGCCTGGTAGTCCCTGCGGTACTCGGGATCATCGAGCCGCGCGGTGAGGTAGCGCTCAGCACCTGTGCGAGGAGAGGGCATCGGCGATACCGTAGCCGTAACGTATGTGTTACGCATCCCCTCTCTGCGTCAGGGCGCCTCTCCCGGCTGCAGCGGGGGAGACCTGTGCTTCCCCCTCCGACGGCTCGCCAGGCCTCGCCGCCACCTCCCCCGCCCCGCGGGGGAGGAAGCGAGGCTCAGAACTCCGCCAGGTCCCGCGCGCGTTCCACGATGCCTTCGACCGAGGGCATGACCTGGGCCTCCAGCGATGGGGCGTAGGGGAAGTTCGGCACGTCCGGGGCGGCGTAGCGGCGGACCGGAGCGTCGAGCCACTCGAAAGCCTTCTCCCCGATCTGGGCGGCCACCTCGGCTCCGAAGCCGGCGAACTCGTTGTCCTCGTAGACGATGAGCACCTTCCCGGTGCGCTTGACCGCCGCTTCCACCGACGCCCAGTCGAGCGGGCGGATGGTGCGCAGATCCAGCACCTCCGCCTCGAGGCCTTCGGCCGACAGGGTGTCGGCGGCCTCGACGGCGTAGTGGGCCATGGTGCCGTAGGCGATGATGGTCAGGGCGTCTCCGGTGCGCCGCAAGGCCGCCCGCCCCAGGGCGACGCGGTGCGGCCCAACCGGGATGGGGCCCTTGGCCAGGCGGTACAGCTTCTTGGGCTCCAGGAACAGCACCGGGTCGGGATCTTCGACCGCCGCCCGCAGCAGGCCCTTGGCATCGGCCGGGGTCGAGGGGATCACCACCTTGAGGCCGGGCACGTGGGCGTAGAAGCCCTCGATCGACTGGCTGTGGTAGAGCGCCCCATGGATGCCGCCGCCGTAGGGCACCCGAATCACCATCGGGCACGACCAGCCTCCCCCCGAGCGGTAGTGGAGGCGGGCGGCTTCGGAGACGATCTGGTTGAAGGCGGGGTGGATGAAGTCGGCGAACTGGATCTCGGCGATGGGCCGGGCTCCGGCGGCGGCCATGCCGATGGCGGTGCCCACGATGAGCGACTCGGCCAGCGGGGTGTTGAAGCAGCGTCGCGGGCCGTAGGCGTCGGTGAGGCCCACGGTCGCCTTGAACACCCCTCCCTTGGGGTCGGCGACGTCCTCGCCGAACACCACGGTGTCGGGGTGATCGGCCAGGATCTCGTGGAGAGCCTTGTTGATCGCCGTGATCAGATTGGCCTCGGCGCCGGCCGGAGCGGCGTCCAGGGAGTCGGCGGGCTGCAGGTTGCGCACCGGCCGGGCGTACACCAGGCTCAGAGCGTCGGTGGGATCGGGGGCGGCGTCGGCGGAGGCCACGGCGGCGGCTACGGCGGCACTCGCCTCCTCCTCGACGGCCTCCTCTGCGGCTTCGTCGAGCAGGCGGCTCTCTACCAGATACTGGCGGAGCAGGGCGATGGGATCGCGCCGCCGCCACTCCTCGACTTCCTCGGCCGTGCGGTACAGGCGGTCGTCGTCGTCGGAGGTGTGGGCGTAGTAGCGGTAGGTGCGGGCCTCGATGAAGGAGGGGCCCTCGCCGGCGCGGGCCCGTTCCGCCGCCCGCGTGACGGCGCCGTACACCTCCAGTATCCGGTTCCCGTCGATCGACTCCGCTGCCATGCCGTAGGCCCGGGCCCGGGCCGCCAGATCACCGGCCACGGCGTCGGCGGCCGGCACCGAGATGGCGTACTGGTTGTTCTGGATCAGGAAGATCACCGGGAGGCGGTGGAGGGCGGCGAAGTTCAGCGCCTCGTGGAGGTCGCCCTGCGAGGTGGATCCCTCGCCGCCGGTCACCAGGACCACCCCGGGCTTCCCGGTGCGCTGCAACTCGAAGGCGATGCCGGCGGCGTGAGGGAACTGGGTGCCGATGACCGACGAATGGCTGAACACCCGCAGGCGGGGCAGCGACCAGTGGTTGGGCATCTGCCGGCCGCCGCTGCCGGGGTCGCCCTCCTTGGCGAAGAGGCCCAGGAACATCTCCTCGGGCGTCATCCCCAGGGCGACCATGAAGGCGACATCGCGGTAGTAGGGGACCGACCAGTCCACCTCGCGGTCGAGGGCCAGGGCGGCGCCCACCTGGGCGGCCTCGTGCCCCGACGAGGAGACCACGAAGGGCACCCGGCCCTGGCGGTTCAGCGCCCACATGCGGTCGTCGAGGCGCCGGGCCAGCACCATCAGGCGGTACATGTCCCGCACTCCCTGGTCGCTCAACCCGAGCTCCAGGTGGTTCTCTGCCGGGTCGATGCCGATGGCCACTTGGTCCCTCCCGCTACGGTGTGCCGCCCCCGGCTCCGTCGACGGGACCGGGCGCGATCGAGTCGGCAGCAGGTTAGGGCGCGCCCGGTACGGAAGCAGGATCATCGCTTCGCGGCCGCGCTGCGGGCCGCGGCTCACGCTCCGGTCCGTGCCCGGAGCCGGAGCGTGGGGTAATCCGTCTTCGCGGGATGCTCAGGCGCGGTCTTCGCCGCTGCGCCGGAACAGGCGCAGGTTCCCGATCCTCTGCACTCGCTCCATGGCGAGTTCCACCGCGGTGTGATGCGGCGGCATGCCCTGCTCGTGGGCGGTGTGCAGCACTTTGAGGGTGTTGTCGTAGACCCGCTCGATGTGAGCGTCGGCCTTCGGCTCGTTGTAGCCGCGAATCTCCTCGCTGACGTTGATGAGCCCGCCGGCGTTGACCACGAAGTCGGGGGCGTAGAGGATGCCCCGGCCGAGCAGGCGCTTGGCGTCTTCTTCCACGGCCAGCTGATTGTTGGCCGCGCCGCACACCGCGCGGCAGCGCAGCCGGGAGATGGTCTGCTCGTTCAGTGCCCCGCCCATCGAGTTCGGGGAGAAGATGTCGCATTCGACGCCGTAGATGTCGTCGACCGAGACCACGCCGATGTCGGGGTACTGGGCCTGGATCGCCCGCAGGGCCGGCGGGAAGGTGTCGGCCACCACCAGCTTGCAGCCGACCTCGGCGAGCAGTCCGACCAGGCTGGTGCCGACCTTGCCCACGCCCAGGATGGCGATGGTGCGGCCGGCGAGATCGTCCGTCTCCCAAAGGAAGCGCGACACCGCCCGCATGGCGGCCCTGATGCCGAGGGCGGTCTTGGGGGAGGGGTCGCCCGAACCTCCCTCCTCGACCGGCACGCCGACGACCCAGCGGGTCTCCCGCCGGATCATGTCCATGTCCTGGGCGTCGGTGCCGACGTCCTCGGCGGTGATGTAGCGGCCCTGCAGCGAGTCGACCACCCGGCCGTAGGCGCGCCACAGGCGCTCCGACTTGCCCTTGCGGGGGTCGCCGATGAGGACCGCCTTGCCGCCCCCCAGGTCGAGGCCGGCGGCGGCCGCCTTCAGGGTCATCCCCTGAGAGAGGCGCAGCACGTCCTCCAGCGGGAGAGGCGCAGCACATCCTCGAGCGCTTCGGCCTCGGTCGCATACGGGAAAAAGCGAGTCCCGCCGAGGGCGGGACCGAGAGCCGTGGAGTGGATGGCGATGATGGACCTGAGCCCCGAGGCGGGGTCGTAGCCAAAGACCAATTCCTCGTGGCCCCGGCTACCTATTGCTTCGAATACCCCCAACGCCGTGCTCCTTTCACCAGACGGGAGCGAACCCTGCCGCCACCCTACCAAAAAGGT
>JALOLI010000196.1 GCA_025456165.1 Acidimicrobiia bacterium
TGGCGGTTGCTCCGCCTGCTGTTGTGGAGCCGAGTGCGGCTGCTCCGATGGTCCTCGCGGCTCCCGAGCCTGCGGTTCCCGCTGCGGCCCCGCCTCCCGTCGAGCCGATGACGGTGCCTGCGGCCGTGCCCGAGGCGCCTGCCCCGCCGATGGTGGAGATGCCTCCGATGCCCCGGACGGCCCCGCCGGGGCTGCCTCCGGCCGAGCCGTTGCCCCCTCCCTTCCCGCCTCCGCCGCGGGTGAAGCCGCCAACCTTCAAGCCCGAGTTCGAGCACGAGACAGCCATCCCCCGGCCTGCGCTGCGGCCGGCGCCGGCCGCCTCCCAGCCGGGGCGCCTGGCGGCCCCGGCGGAGCCGCGGCGGGCCCTCCCGGGTGAGCGGCAGGTGATCGTGGTGATGGCCGGCAAGGGCGGTTCGGGCAAGTCCGTAGTGGCCACCAACCTGGCCCTGGCCCTGACCTTCGCCGCCGGCGAGGACGCGGTGGCCATCGTCGATGCCGACCTGCAGTTCGGCGATGTTGCCCTGCTTCTCCAGATCGATCCGGTGCGCAATCTCGCCGAAGTAGCCCGTCAGGTGGAGGACCTCTCGGAGGCCCGTCTCGACGCCCTCCTGCTCCGCCACGAGAGCGGGCTGCGGGTGCTCCCCGCCCCGTTGCAGCCGGCCGCCGCCGACACCGTCTCACCCAAGGCGGTAGTCCAGGTGGTGGAGAAGCTGCGCCGCCTGTATCCCTTCGTGGTCGTGGACACCGGGGGGGTGCTCGACGACACGCTCCTGACGCTCCTCGATCACGCCGACGAGGTGATCGTCGTGGTGGACATGGACCTGCCGAGCGTCAAGAACGCCAAGGTAGCGCTGGACATCCTGCGCTCCGGCGGATACCCCATGGAGCGGCTGCGTCTGGTGGTCAACCGGATCAACTCCAAGGCCCGTCTGGACCTGGTCGAACTGGAGCGCTCCCTGGGGTTGCGCACCGCCGCCGCCCTTCCCTCGGACCGCCTGGTGCCCCAGTCGGTCAACGAGGGAGTCCCCGTGGTGGCCCTCAGCCCCCGGTCCCGGGTGGCGCGGGCCTTCACTCACCTCGCCAAGCAGTTCCTGCCCGGAGGCGGCCGCAAGGGGTCCTGAGGCCGGGGCGGTATCGTCCCGGGTATGACCCCGGCAGCACGCGCCTACCTCGGTGGCGGCATCGGAAGCGGCAAGAGCACGGCCTCCGCCATCTTCTCGGCCCTCGGCGCCGCCGTGTTGTCGGCCGACCGGGCCGCCCACGCTGTCCTGGAGCCGGGGGGCGAGGCGGCGGGCGCCGTCGCGGCACGCTGGCCGGGGGTGCTGGTGGAAGGCCGGATCGACCGCTCGGCCCTGGCCGCGGTGGTGTTCGCCGACCCGGCGGCCCGCGCCGAGCTCGAGGCCATCACCCATCCGGCGATCGCCCGGGTGCTGGCGACGCAGGTGGCCGAGGCGGCCGGCGAGGTGGCCCTGGTGGAGATGCCCTTGCCCATCGCTCTGCTCGGGCCGGGATGGCGGTGGGTGGTCGTGGACGCCCCCGATGAAGTGCGCCTGGAGCGCCTGATCGCCCGGGGCATGGAGGCCGAGGACGCCGTTCGCCGCATGGCGGCCCAGCCCTCCCGGACCGACTGGCTGGCGCGCGCCGACCTGGTGGTGGACAACGGGGCAGGGTTCGGCCGCCTCGACGCCGAGTGCCGCCGGGCGTGGGACATCATCGGGAGTTGGGTGTCACCACCAGGCGGCAGCGTGGGCGCGTGACCGACTTTCGCGTCGTTTCCGACTTCGCCCCGGCCGGCGACCAGCCCACGGCGGTGGCTCGCCTGACCGAAGGGGTACGGCGCGGCGACCGGTTCCAGACGCTGCTGGGCATCACGGGGTCGGGCAAGTCGGCCACCGTGGCCTGGCTGGTCGAGCAGGTGCAGCGGCCGACGCTGGTGCTGGCGCCCAACAAGGCCCTGGCGGCGCAGTTGGCCAACGAGTTTCGCCAGTTCTTCCCGGACAACCGGGTGGAGTACTTCGTCTCGTACTACGACTACTACCAGCCTGAGGCCTACATCCCCCAGACCGACACCTACATCGAGAAGGACGCCACGGTCAACGACGAGATCGAGCGACTGCGGCACTCGGCCACCGCCGCTCTGCTCACCCGGCGCGATGTGATCATCGTGGCGTCGGTGTCGGCCATCTACGGCCTGGGCTCCCCGGAGCAGTACCAGGGCCAGTTGCTGCGGCTGGTGCGGGGCGTGGACTACCCGCTGGGCGATGCGGTGCGGCGCCTGGTGGACATCCAGTACGAGCGCAACGAGGTCAATTTGACCCGGGGGCGCTTTCGCCTGCGGGGGGACACGCTCGAGGTGTTCCCGGCCTACGAGGAGACCATCGCCCGGGTCGAGTACTTCGGCGACCAGGTGGAGCGGATCCTCCGGATGAACCCGGTGACCGGGGAGGTGCTCGAGGAGCTCAACGAGCTGTTCGTCTACCCGGCCACGCACTACGTGACCACGCAGGAGCGGATGGTCCAGGCCATGGCCGACATCGAGGTCGAACTGGCGGAGCGCCTGGCCGACCTCGAGGGCCGGGGCAAGCTGCTCGAGGCGCAGCGCCTGCGGATGCGCACCGTCTACGACCTCGAGATGATGCGCGAGGTGGGCTTCTGCAGCGGCATCGAGAACTACAGCCGCCACATCGACGGGCGGGCCTCGGGGGAGCCGCCCTACACCCTGCTCGACTACTTCCCCGAGGACTTCCTGACCATCGTCGACGAGAGCCACGTGACCGTGCCCCAGTTGCACGGCCAGTTCGAGGGGGACCGCAGCCGCAAGGGGGTGCTGGTCGAGCACGGCTTCCGGCTCCCGTCGGCGGCGGACAACCGCCCGCTGCGCTTCGACGAGTGGCTGGAGCGGACCCGCCAGGCGGTGTTCCTCTCCGCCACCCCGGCGCGATGGGAACTGGAGCACTCCGATCAGGTGGTGGAGCAGATCATCCGTCCCACGGGACTGGTGGACCCCGAGGTGGTGGTGAAGCCGACCCGGGGCCAGATCGACGACCTGCTGGAGCAGATCCACCGCCGCTCCGACGCCGGCCAGCGAGTGCTGGTGACCACCCTCACCAAGAAGATGGCGGAGGACCTGACCGACTACCTGCTCGAAATGGGAGTGCGGGCCCGCTACCTGCACTCCGAGGTGCAGACCCTGGAACGGGTGCAGATACTGCGCGACCTGCGCCTCGGCGAGTTCGACGTGCTGGTGGGGATCAACCTGCTGCGCGAGGGGCTGGACCTGCCCGAAGTGGGCCTGGTGGCCATCCTCGACGCCGACAAAGAGGGGTTCCTGCGGTCGGAGACCTCGCTGGTCCAGACGATCGGCCGGGCCGCCCGCAACGTCGAGGGCCAGGTCATCATGTACGCCGACGACGTCACCGAGTCGATGCGCCGGGCGATCAGCGAGACGAACCGCCGCCGGTCTGTGCAGACGGAGTTCAACGCCGCCCACGGCATCGACCCCCAGACCATCCGCAAGAAGGTGTCCGACATCCTGGAGCTGATCCAGAGCCGCGACGCTCCGGCGGTGGACCGGCGCAAGCGGCAGGCGGCGCCGCGGCCCGCCCTGGATTTGCCGGCCGAGGACCTGGGGCGCCTCATTCGCAGCCTGGAGGAGGAGATGCGCGAGGCGGCGCGGGAGTTGCGCTTCGAGTACGCCGCCCGGCTGCGCGACGAGGTGGGCGAGCTGCGCCGGGAGCTCAGGGGGATGGCCGAGGCGGGGTCGTGAGCCCTTCGGCGTACGAGGAGGCGGCGCGCGCCGAGCC
>JALOLI010000197.1 GCA_025456165.1 Acidimicrobiia bacterium
GACAGATCCGAGAGGGTGACCACCTCGACGGCGTGGCTCGAACCGGAGGTGAGGGCTACTCCCAGACGCACGTGCTCCTGGGTAGCCAACTTGGTGCGAAAGAGCGACATCTGGAGATACCCGGTGCCGGCGTCGATGGCGTAGAACACGACCTTCTTGATGGTGACCGTTGGCGCCTCGAAGAACACCGCGGCCAGGAACTCCCCGCCCCCCGAACCGGTCTCCAGGAAGTTGTGATCCAGGCTGAAGGCGATGGTGTCGCTCCTGGGGCTGAAGGCCGACACCGGGATGATCACCGTGCGGGTCGTCGCCCGCGGTTCGGTCCCGGCCCCGGCTCGGCCGCCTCCCAGGAACACCGCTAGGAGCAGTACGGTCAGCAGCGCCGCCGGCAGCGGCCTCCACCTTCTCCACGTTGCGGCCATCACGCTTCTCCTCTCCAGATAGGGACCCTTCCCCGAGCCCAGGCGGTGAGCCGCCGTCCCTCCCCTCTCCGCACTCGGCTCCCGCGCCCAGCACGCCCGTCCGGAGCAGCCCCGTGCTGCGCCTCCAGACGGGCACGCTGCCCAGAGTGAGGCATCGGCAGCGAGGCCACAGATCCCCGCCTCCGGCCCACGCCGCCTTCCCGACCCCGCCCCAACCCGACCTTCCGGACCTCCTACCATCTCCCCGACGAAAGGAGCCGTGGGTGCCGAACCCCTTCGAGACCTCGCCGGCCGGCGACGCCGCGGCCGACGGCGCCGGCGCTGCCCGCCCTGCCCGGGTGAAGATGACCCCTGAAGCCACCCTGGGCACCGCCCTGCTCGCTTACGCCGGCGCCAACGGCCTCGCCGGGTTGTTCATGCTCTCCTTCCCCCGCGCCCTGTGGGTGTCCATCGGCGGGGCCGACCCTCTGTACGAGAAGGCCTACGCCTCCACCCGCCTGGCTGGAGCGATGATGGTGACCCTGGCCGTCATGGCACTCCTGGTGGTCCGTAAGCCGGCCCGCCAGAGCACGCTCGTCACCCTGCTCTGTATCGAGGAGACCCTGGTGGCGGCGGCCACCTTCGTCAACGCGGCCTTCGACAAGGTCCCCACCGACGTCTGGTTCGATTGGCTGATCGCCCTCGGCTCCATTGCCCTCGCCGGCTTCATGTGGTGGGCCCGCATAGTGGGCCGCCGGGCCCTGAAGGAAGGCTGAGCCGGCCCCCGGAGCCGACGGCGTTCGGGCCCCGGCGGGGCCGATCGCGAAGAATCTTCCTCCCCGCCACGCGAGTGGTCGTTCACTTCATCTACAATTTTGAGCGGACGTACAAAAGTCCCGGGACGGCCGGGTGTCGCCACCGGCCACGCGGCGACACCTCCCCCAACCCGGGAAGCCCGAAACGCGGCCCGGCAACCGCCGGGGCCCCGAGCGAGGAGGGTTCATGGGCATCCGGATCAAGCGGGTAGCCGTGCTGGGAGCCGGGGTGATGGGGCAGGGGATCGCTGCCCACCTGGCCAACGCCGGCATCCCCTCTTACCTCTTCGACATCGCTCCCGGCGAACTGACCGCCGACGAGCAGAAGAAGGGCCTCACGCTGGAGAGCCGGGCGGTGCGGAACCGCATCGCCGACGCCGGCGTGGCGGCCATGATCAAGGCGAGCCCGGCGCTGCTCTACCGCGCCGACCTGGCCCCGCTGGTGAAGGCGTGCAACTACGCCGACGACATGGCGCTCCTCGGCGAGTGCGACTGGATCGTCGAAGTGGTGGTAGAGCGCCTCGACATCAAGCAGCGGGTCTTCACCGACGTAGAGAAGTACCGCAAGCCGGGGAGCATCGTTTCCTCCAACACCTCGGGCCTGTCGGTGGCCGCCATGGCCGAGGGAAGGAGCGAGGACTTCCGCCGGCACTTCATGGTGACCCACTTCTTCAACCCGGTGCGCTACATGCGCCTGCTGGAGCTGATCCCCTGCGCCGACACCGACCCGGGCCTCTTCGCCGAGATGGCCGCCTTCGGGGAGAAGGTGCTGGGCAAGGGCATCGTCTACGGCAAGGACACCCCCAACTTCGTGGCCAACCGCATCGGGGTGTTCGGCATCGTCTCCACCGTCCACTGGATGAAGGAACTCGGCATCGGGGTCTCCGAGACCGACAAGGTGTTCGGCCCGACGATGGGCCGGCCTTCCTCGGCCGTGTTCCGCACCGCCGACATCGTGGGCCTCGACACCATGGTCCACGTCATCGGCACGATCGCCGAAGGCTGCCCCAACGACCCCTGGCGCGACCGCTTCGCCGTGCCGGAGTTCCTGCGCCAGATGGTGGCCAAGGGCCTCCTCGGCGCCAAGACCGGCGCCGGCTTCTTCAAGAAGGTGAAGGGCGAGGGCGGCAGCAAGATCCAGGCCATCGACCTCGAGACCCTGGAGTACGGCGACCAGCCGGACGGCCGCCTGGCGGCCATCGGTGCCGCCCGCAAGCAGGAGGCAGTGGGCGACAAGATCCGCGAGATGGTCTGGTTCGACGACCAGTACGGCCGCCTCGCCTGGAAGGTGACGGTGGAGATCTCCACCTACGCCGCCCAGTTGCTCGGGGAGATCGCCGACGACATCGTCAACATCGACCGGGCGCTGCGCTGGGGCTTCAACTACGAGTTGGGCCCGTTCGAGACCTGGGACGCCATCGGCGTGGAGCGCTCGGTGCAGCGCATGCGCGACGAGGGCATGGCCATCCCGCCTGCGGTCGAGACCCTGCTGGCCAAGGGCGAAGGCACCTGGTACGTGAAGCGCAACGGGGTGCAGCACTACTGGGACGCCGCCGCCGCCGCGTACAAGCCGGTTCCCACCGACCCGCGTCTGATCTACCTGCCCTTCCTGGCGGAGAGCAAGAAGGTCATCTCCCGCAACGAGGGCGCCGTCCTCTACGACATGGGCGACGGGGTCGGGTGCGTGGAGTTCCGCACGAAGATGAACTCCATCGACGCCCAGATCATCGGGATGCTCGACGAGGCCTGCGAGCGGGTCAACAACGGCGAACTGGCCGGCCTGGTCGTGGGCAACGAGGCCCCCAACTTCTCGGTGGGGGCCAACGTCGGCCTGGTCGCCATGCTGGCCATGAACAAGGACTGGGCCGGCATCGAGGCGGCCGTCAAGGGCATCCAGGACGCCCACATGAAGATGAAGTACTGCACCGGCCCGGTGGTCGTCGCCCCGCGGGGCATGGCCCTGGGCGGCGGCTGCGAGTGCGTCATGCACGGCACCGCGGTGCGGGCTGCGGCGGAGTCGTACATGGGCCTGGTCGAACTGGGCGTGGGGCTCATCCCCGCCGGGGGCGGCTGCAAGGAACTGGCGTTGCGCCACTACGGCAGCATCCCTCACGGGGTGAAGGCGGACCTCTTCCCCTTCATGGAGAAGCTGTTCACCACCATCGGCATGGCCAAGGTGTCCACCAGCGCCGAGGAAGCCCGCCAGTACGGCTTCCTGAAGCCGACCGACCGGCTGTCGCTGAACCCTGAGGCGCTGCTGGCCGACGCCAAGGCCGACGTCCTGGCCCTGACGTCCACCGGCTACCGGCCGCCTCTGTCGCGGCCCATCCCGGTGCCCGGGTCGGGCGGCATCGCCGCCCTGAGGATCGCCATCCACACCATGAAGATGGGCGGTTTCCTCACGGAGTACGACCAATTCCTGGGCCACAAACTGGCCTACATCATCTGCGGCGGGGAAGTCCCCGCCGGGACCGAGTTGAGCGAGCAGCAGATGCTCGACCTCGAACGCGAGGCCTTCGTGAGCCTCTGCGGCGAGCAGCGGACCATGGACCGCATCATGCACATGCTGGAAAAGGGCAAGCCGCT
>JALOLI010000015.1 GCA_025456165.1 Acidimicrobiia bacterium
CTGACGGCGGGCCCGGCGCCGCCGCCACCAGGCGCGCCCGCACGCCTCGGCGGCCAGCGGTCCCAGTCCCTCGAACCACGCGGCGACCCGCCGCCCGGCCTCCTCGGAGGCTGTGGGCCCATGGGCCCACAGCTCCGGGCGGTCCCCCAGCAGGCGGGTGCCCGCCGGCTGCGCCTCCCACACGGCCGCGACGGTGCGCGCCGCCAGGCTGCAGCGCCGCACCACCACCGCCGCCAGCGCGCCGGGAGCCTCGCCGGCCAGATCCGCGAGGCGCCCGCCCTGCAGCGCCCCGGCGAGGTCCGCCGCCACCGTGCGGTAGCCACCGTCCACGGCGTCGGAGAGCGCCAGGGCGGCCACCGCCTCGTCCACCAGGCCGGCCCGCACCGCATCCAGGCCGCTTCGCACCTGGCGCAGGGCGGCTCCCGCCACGCCGGCGACCGCCCGGCGCCGGGCCAACGGATCGGCGAGCGCCTCCAGTTCCTTGCGCACCCCGCTGACCCACTCCGGCGGCAGTCCTCCCGTCTCCGGGAGAATGGGGCCTTCGGCCACCCCGATCACAGCCCTCGCCCCGGGGTCGGCCAGCACTCCCCGCGCCACCAGCCGGCGGGTGAAGTCGTCCTCGAGCAGTCGCTGGATATCCGGCGCGGCCGGGAGCCGGTTGAGCACGAAGAGCGCCGGCAAGGATCGCCGGGCGGCCAGGTCGATCAGCTCCCAGCCGGAGGCGTCGGCGTAGCGGATGCCGCTGGCCACGAACATGCAGGCATCGGCCGCTTCGAGGACGGCGATCGCGGCCGGCCGGCCGTCCTCCCCGGCAATCGCCGGAGGGGGCGTGTCGACCAGGATCAGGCCCTCCGGGGGAGCCGGGTCGGACACCAGCCCGCGCCCGGCCAGGAGCGCCGGGAAACCTCCCAGAGTCGGGGGCAGCCCTTCGCCGGTCCAGACGAGAGGAGCCGCAGTGGTGGGCCGGAGCGGGCCCGAAGGGCTGATGCGCCGCCGGGCCAGCGAGTTGAGCAGGGTGGACTTGCCGCTGCCCGAGCCCCCGACGACGGCCACCACCAGCGCGCTGTCGGGGTCGAGCAGGCGAGGCACGAGGTAGTCGCGGATCCGGGAGCGCAGGTCCCTCCGGCCGGCATCGGCACCGCTGTGGTTCAGGCGGAAGGAGCCCAGGGCCTCGGCGACGCCCCGCAGCGCGGGGATCGTACCGTCGAGGTCCTCGCCTGGGAACGCCATGGGAACAGATTGTGGCACAGACCAGGCACCGCGTCCCCCGGGACCACCCTCGACGCCCGGACGGAGATACCCGGCGGCGGCTTGGACAAGCCTTAACCTCCTCTGGACGAACCCATAGGCCATCGAGCGCGATGCTTGACGACGTGTCGCCGCGGCACCGTTGATTGCCGCCAGCGGCGCTGCCGGCCCGAGCCGGCCGACCCAGGGACCGGGTTCGCCGCCGGGCGGACAGCGAGGGGACAGGGACCGAATGAGGAGAGAACGGGCGGTCGCCGAGGCGGTCACCCGCAAGTTCGCCGAAGTCATCCGCCTGCGCGACGAGTCGCTGGCGGACCACCTTCACCGCACGGCCGAAGTGGCCTGCGCCGTCGGCGCGCAGTTGGGTGCCGACATGGACACCCTCGACCTCCTCTACACGGCCGGCTTCCTACACGATGTGGGCAAGCTGGCCATCTCCGAAGCCATCCTATGGAAGCCGTCCGGGCTGACCCGGGCCGAGTGGCGGGTGGTGCGAGCCCACCCCGAGGAGGGTCACCGCCTGGTTGCCGACATCATGGAGCGGGAGGTGGCTTCGGCCGTGCTGAACCACCACGAGCGCATGGACGGCGAGGGCTACCCGCGAGGCCTGGACGGGCGCACCCTGCCCCTGGTGGCCCGCATCGTGCAGGTGGCCGACGCCTTCGACGCCATGACCAACCACCGCCCCTACCGCCCAGCGCTGCCGAGCCCCACAGCCGTGGAAGAGGTGCGGCGGTGCGCCGGCAGCCAGTTCGATCCCGAGGTAGCGGACGCCCTGGCGCAGATCTTCGACGGCCACTTCGACCGCCGCCCGCCGGAGGAGCGGCGTCACTACCCCCAGTTCCTGCAGCCGGCGATCGGCGACGAGACGCTGCCGTCGCTCGTCAAGCTCCGGGATCGATCAGCCTGATCCCCACCCCCCGCACCGTGTGCAGGTAGCGAGGCGCCGTCCCGGATTCGCCCAGCTTCTGGCGCAGCCACGACAGGTGGACGTCGAGGGTCTTGTCGGGCCCGCCCAGAGGCTGATCCCACACTTCGGCGAGCAGTTCCCGCCGAGTGGCCACCCGGCCGCGACGGCGGGCCAGGGCATGCAACAGGTCGAACTCCTTGCGGGACAACTCGAGGGCCCGGTTGCCGAGGCGGGCCTCCCGTCGCGCCGGGTCGACGACGAGGCGGCCCACGCGCACCGGCTCCTCGGCTCCTTCGGCCCGGCTGCGCCGGCGCACCGCCCGCACCCGCGCCGCCACCTCCCGGGCGGAGGGCCGCCCGGCGACCGCGTCGTCGGCCCCGGCGTCGAGCACCACCGCCACCTCGCCCGGGGCCGCACCGAGTACGACGATGGGGAAGTCGCCCACCGCCCGCACCATGCCCAGGAACTGCCGGGTCGTCAGGTCGGGCAGGGGCACCGCCACCACCATGGCGTCGCAGGGCTCCTGCAGCGCCTGCTCCACCCCCGCCAGACCGGCCGCTGTGCCGGAGGCTCCCAGCCCTTCGGCGGACAGGCCTTCCACCAGGCGGCGCCGGGCGGCGTGGTCGGCATCCACCACCACCACGCTGCAGGGGTAGGTCGGTCCCAGCATCCTTCCGCTATCGGCAAGCTTGCGCCATCCTTTAGCCGGACTTGAGCGGCGCTTGGGATCGGCCGGGAACCCGGCGGGCCACCTCCGCCGTCGAAAGAGAGAACCAACCCGACATGGAGGAAGCAGTCACATGCGCAAGCTTCTCGCCTTGGTGGCCGCGGGAGCACTGCTCTTCGCGGCTTGCGGCAGTGGAGAGGAGTCTCTCGTGAGCCCCGCCGGCGCCGACGGCAGCATCACCAGCGGCATCAACGTCAGCGGCCAGGGCAAGGTCACCGGCAAGCCGGACACCCTGACCGTCAACCTCGGCATCTCCTTGCTGCGGCCCTCCGTGGATGCCGCCACGGCCGATGCCGCCGCCCTGGCCGCCGCCATCATCAACGCCCTCAAGGGGGCCGGCGTGGCCGAGGCCGACATCCAGACGGCCAACTACAGCATCTACCCCGAGTACGACTGGAGCGGAGAGCAGCAGCGCCTGCTCGGCTACCGGGTCTCGAACGAGGTCCGGGTCAAGATCCGCAGCCTGGAGACGGCCGGGGCGACCATCGACGCCGCCACCGCTGCCGGGGGCGACGCCACCGTGGTGAACAACCTCGCCTTCAGCATCGAGGACAACGCCGAGCTGCTGCAGATGGCCCGCACCGCGGCCTGGGGCGACGCCGAAGGCAAGGCCCGTCAGCTGGCCCAGCTGGCCGGCCTGGAGCTGGGCTCGGCCATCTCCATCACCGAGTCCATCAGCTACGAGACCCCGCCGATCTACTACGAGCGGGCCATGGCTGCGGCCGAAGACGGCGCCGCCACCCCGATCGAGTCGGGCACCCAGGACGTCATCGTCAACATCCAGGTGACCTTCCGCATCGGCTAGTAGCAACCCGTCAGCCGTCGAGGAGGGCCGTGGCAGCACGGCCCTCCTCGCATTCGTCCAGCAGCGGGCACCAGCGGCACCACGGGCCGGCCGCCCGCTCCAGGTGGCCGCCGGAGGCGAAGGCCCGGCGCAGCAGGTTCACCACCTGGGCTGCCTCCGCCGCCGTGGCCTGCACTCCCGCCCGGGTGGGCACCTCATCGACCCGCTCCCCGGAGGAGAGCGACACCGCCTCGACCCGCCCCGGCAGATCGCCGCGCTCCAGGGCCCACAAGAGGGCGTAGAAGCTCAGCTGCGGGCCCGGATCGCCCAGGGCGCCGGTCTTCCAATCCGTCAAACGGGTCCCGGCCTCGCCGTCGTCGAAGACGGCGTCGACCTTGCCCCGCAGCGTCACCCCTTCGGCCGGCTCCGCCTCCAGGGACACCTCGGCCCCGGCGAAGCCTTGCAGCCCCAGCCGGCAGAAGCGCTGGTAGAGCGACGCCACCTCCTGGATGACCCCCGCCAGTTCGCGAGGGCGCAGGCGCAGGGCGCTCAACTTCGGGTTCAACGCGGTGCCGATCTCCTCCCGGCAGGCGCCGGCGAAGCCGGCTTCGGGAATCGGACCCGAGGTGAGGTGCCGGGCGAAGATGCGGTGCGCCAGGCTCCCCGAGAAAGCGGGCCGAGACTCCGGGCCGTAGAAGCCGCGCAGCCGGCCCAGGGCCTGCTCCGGGCATTGCCGGAAGGTCACGAAGGTGGACCCGGATACGACGACGGCGTCCCCCGGCTCGACGGGTGGAAAGGTCAGCGGCGGCTCGAGTGGCACGGGGCGATGGTATCCCCCGCGGCCGGAGATAAGGGGGCGGCTCACTAAACTTGGGGCTTCGACGAGAGACGGATCCGGTGGGCAAGACCCTGTCCCGCGCCAGTCGCATCGGCATCATCGCCGCCGCCGCCCCCATCGCCCTGGTGGCCTGGGCCTCGGTGGTGTTCGCCCTCGACCGGGTGAGCAACGCCGGAGAGGTGCTGGGCGGGGTAGCGGTAGGGGGCATCGAGCTCAGCGGGATGTCGGAAGCCCAGGCCCGTTCGGCTCTCCAGGGCCTCGAGAGCGAACTGGCCCGGACCCCCATCGTCTTCGACGTCCAGGGGACGCGCTTCGAACTGCTGCCCACGGATGTGGGTTTCGACCTGGACGAGGAGGCCTTGCTGGCCGCCGCCCTGCAACACGGACGGGAAGGCGGCCTGGGCGGCCAGTTCCGCTGGTGGTTCGGCAATCTCGGCGGCCGGGACAGCACCTCCATCGACCTGGCCGGCACCTGGGACCCGGCCGCGCTCGAGCCCTACCTGGAAACGTGGGAAGCGACCGCCGTCGCCGACCCGCCCTTCGAGGGCGGTATCACCGTCCAGAACGGCAGCGTCGTCCCCCAGGACCCGCGGCCCGGCACCGGCATCGACCGCGCGGCCACGGTCGCCCTGGTCGACGCCGCCATGCTCGACCTGGGACGGCAGGCCATCGTCGTCCCGACGGCGACGGTGTCCCCCGTCCTCAGCCTGGCCGAGGTGGGCACTGCGGTGGCCAACGCCGAGAGCCTCATCAGAGGCCAGGTGGTGCTGTCCCGCCTCAACCCCGACGTCCAGGTGCGCTTCCCGCGCGAGGTGCTGGCCGCCGCCCTCCGAAGCGAGGTCGTCGGGCCCGCCGACGACCCCCAGATCGAGCTGTCCTTCGCCCTCGAACCGCTGCTCGAGTTCCTCGAGCTGCAGCGCGACGAGATCGAGTTCGAGCCCGTGGACGCCCAGGTGGTCATCCGCCCCGACGACGTCCCCACCATCATCCCCAGCCGCACCGGGCTGCTGATCGACGAGGAGGCGCTCCCCGGGGCCATCCAGGCGGCAGCCGCCGCCGGCTCCCGGACCGGCCCCTTCCCCTACAAGGAAGGCGCCCTGCCGGCGTTCTCCACCGAGGACGCCGAGGCCCTGGGCATCGAGAGGCTGCTGTACAAGGCCACCACGTTCTACACCCCCGGGGGCGACGAGAAGAACCTCAACCGCATCCACAACATCCACCTCATCGCCGACATGGTGAACGGCACCATCGTCATGCCCGGTGAGACCTTCTCGCTGAACGGGCACGTCGGCCAGCGGACCGAGGAGAAGGGCTTCAGGAAGGCCGGGGCCATCATCGGCGCCGTCATCGACTGCTGCGACAGCCCGGCGAACTGGGGCGGCGGGGTGAGCCAGTTCACCACCACGATGTACAACGCCGTCTTCTTCTCCGGCCTCGAGGACATCGACCACACCCCGCACACCCTCTACATCTCGCGGTACCCGGAGGGCCGGGAGGCCACCCTGGGCTGGCCCGACCCCGACCTCAAGTTCCGCAACAACACCGACGCCGCCGTCTACATCCAGTGCGAGTACACCGACGACAGCATCACGGTGAAGTTCTTCGGGGACAACGGCGGCATCCAGGTGGAGTCCGAACTGTCCGAGCGCCGCCTGATCACCGAGCCGTTTGACTACTTCGACCCCGACCCGACAGTCCCGCCCGGCGAGCAGAAGGAGACCTCTGCCGGCTCTCCCGGCTGGACGGTGACCGTCTACCGCATCATCACCTTCCCCGACGGCACCGAGACCACCGAACAGTGGATGTGGCGCTACCACCCCTGGCCGCGCCGCATATCGGTCAACCCCTGCGAGCTGCCCGAGGACCACCCGGAGTACGACCCCAATGCCGTCTGCCCGGCGGTGGTGCCCGGCCTGATCGGGCTGAGTTACGACGCCGCCGCCAACGCCCTGGCCGCCCTCGGCCTCGACATCGTCCGCGGCGACGACTACGAGGTCACCGACCCGGCCCAGGCGGGGTTGGTCATGGCACAGAGCCCGGCGTCCGGCACTCTGCTGGAGGCCGACGGGGACGTCACCGTCCGCATCGGGGTCCTCGCCGGCGGCGGCTGAGCCGGGCCCTAGCGCCGGCCCATGCCGCGGGAGGCCTCACCCACCACGTGCAGCTTGAGCAGGTTGGTGGCCAGGTCCTGGTTCGGCGGCACTCCGGCCGCCATGGCGATCCGATCGCCCCGCTTCGCCAGGCCGCGTTCCACCAGGATGCGCTCGGCGGTGCGAATCATCTCGTCGGTCGATGACCGGCGCGGCAATGCCAGCGGCGCCACCCCCCAGAGCACCGCCATGCGCCGCAGCGTCTCAGGGCGCGGGGTGAAGCCGTAGATGATGGCCGCCGGGCGGTACTTCGACACCAGGCGAGCGGTGGCCCCGGTCTCGGTGAAGGCCACCACCGCGCTGAGGCCCAGGCCGTCGGCGGCCTCGGCAGTGGCCCGGGCGATGGCCGAGGCGGAGGATCCGGGGCGGCCGACGAAGGCGGGGGGAACAGCCCGGGCCGGGCTCTTCTCGGCCTCCAGGCAGATCGCCGCCATGGCCTCCACCGCCCGGACCGGGTACTTCCCAATGGCGGTCTCGGCCGAGAGCATCACCGCATCGCTCCCGTCCATGACCGCGTTGGCCACATCGGTGACCTCCGCCCGGGTCGGCCGGGGTGAGGCCGTCATGGACTCCAGCATCTCGGTGGCGGTGATCGAGATGCCGCCCACGGCGTTCGTGGCGGCGAGGATCTCCTTCTGGACGCGAGGCAGCGGCTCGTAGCCGATCTCCACCCCCAGGTCGCCCCGGGCGACCATGGCGCCGTCGGCGGCGGCGAGGATGGCGGCCAGGTTGTCGAGGGCGGCGCCGCGTTCGATCTTGGCGATGACCGGCACGTCGCCGGCCGCCGCCCGCACCGCGGCGATGTCGGACGGCGAGACGACGAAAGAGGCCGCCACCAGGTCCACGCCGATCTCCCGACCGAAGGCCAGATCGGCCCGGTCCTTGTCGGTCACCACCGGCAGCCCCAGGGCAGCCCCGGGGAAGGCGGCCCCCTTGTGATCGGAGAGCATGCCGCCCTGGACCACGACCGCTGCCAGCCCCCCGGCCACCCTTCGGGTCACCCGCGCCTCGATGAGGCCGTCGGAGAGCAGCACCCGGTCGCCGCGACCCAGGCCGGCGGCCTCGAGGTACTGGACGAAGACTCGGCGCGGGCCGCCTTCCCCGTCCCCGTCGAGCAAGGTGACCCGGGCCCCGGTGGGCAACTCCACCCAACCCCCGGGGAAGGTGCCCACCCGGATGCGGGGGCCCTGGATGTCCTGGAGCACGGCCACCACCCGGCCCTGCTCGGCGGCGGCGCGGCGCACCCACTGCAGCCAGCGGGCGTGGGCCTCGTGAGTGCCGTGGGAGAAGTTCAGCCGGGCCACATCCATGCCGGCGCCCACGAGGCGGCCGATCATCTCGCGGGAGGCGACGGCCGGGCCCAGGGTGGCGATGATCTTGGTGCGGCGCACGGTGGCGCCACGATACCGGCCGGAGGGGCGGCGGGCCGGCCTACCCTGCCCGCCGGAGCGACGGGACGAGCCGGGGAGGCAGGAGAGTGGAGATGCTGGCGGTGCTGCCGCTGAAGGCCTTCACCTCCGCCAAGGGCCGGCTGGACGGCTTCCTGGAGCCTCCCGCCCGGGCGGCTCTGAGCCGGGCGGTGGCGGAGCGGGTGGCGGCGGCGTGCGTCGACACGGGGTATCCGGTGCTCGTGGTCACCGCCGATGCCGGGGTGGCCGCCTGGGCAGCGCACCTGGGTCTCGAAGCCGCCGCCGAGCCGGCAGGGGGTGGCCTCGACGGGGCCGCCGCCGCCGGTGCCGCCGAGGCGCAGCGCCGGGGGCGGGCCTGGTGCATCGTCCACGGCGACCTGCCCCTCCTCACCCCAGCCCTCGTGGCCCGGGTCGCCGGCGGCGTCCTGCCGGGGACTGCGGTCCTCGCCCCCTCCCGCCACGGCGGGACGAACCTGCTGGCCGCGGCCGGCCCCCTCGCCTTCGCCTACGGCCCCCGCTCTTTCACGCGCCACCTCGCCGCCGCCCGGCACCTGGAGCGCCGCGTGGTGGTCGCCCTGGGCACCGCCCTGGACCTCGACACCCCCGAGGACCTCAGGGGCGCGGCCGCCCTCCCCGGCGGGGAGTGGCTGCGGGCCTACCTAACCTGAGGCCCATGCCCGGCTTGCACCCCGACCTCACCGACGCCGCCACCGGCGGCCTGCCGGCGCCCCGCCGGGCCCTGGCGGTGGCCGCCCACCCCGACGACGCCGAGTTCGGCGCCGGGGGCACCTTGGCCAAGTGGGCCGCCGCCGGCGCCGAGGTGACGATCCTGGTGATCACCGACGGCGCCAAGGGCAGCTGGGATCCCACCGCTTCGCCCGGCGACCTGGTCGCCGCTCGCCGCGCCGAACAGGAGGCTGCCGCTGCCGCCCTGGGTGCCGCCGCGGTGGGCTTCCTCGACTACCCCGACGGCGAGCTGGAGTACTCACTGGCGCTGCGCGGCCGGGTCTGCGAGTGGGTGCGGCGGGTGCGCCCCGACGTGGTGCTCGGCCACGACCCCTGGCAGCGCTACCAGCTCCACCCCGACCACCGGGTGGCCGGCCTGGCCTGCGTGGACGGCGTCGTGGCTGCCCGCGACCACCTCTTCTTCCCCGATCAGGTCGCGGCCGGCCTCGCCGCCCACCGCCCCGGCACCCTGCTGCTGTGGTCGGCCGACGAGCCGAACCACTGGGAGGATGTCTCGGGCACCATGGAGCACAAGCTGGCGGCGCTGCTGTGCCATCGCAGCCAGGGCGAGAGCACCATGGGCGGGGCCCAGGACGCCGAGCAGGCCCGCCGCGACTTCGAGGAGCGCCTGCGCCGCCGGGCCGCCGCGGCCGGGGTCGCTGCGGGCCTCGCCGCCGCCGAGGCGTTCCGGAGGATCACCCCCTGACGGGGCGCCGGAGCCCCCCTCAGCCCTTCCCACAGGGTGGAAACCACCCCGGAGCGCAGGGGTCCCGGTCTTTCAATGCTGTGAAGCCGCACAGGGGAACCTGTGCGCCGACGGATGCTCAGCAACCAGGAGGGACAGACGTGCCCAAGGGTCTGCGGGTGCTCCTCGGCCTCTTCGTCGTGCTCGCGCTCATTGCAGCGGCCTGCGGCGACGATGCCGAAGAGACCACCACAACTGCCGGCGGTGTGACCACCACCACCGGTGGCGGCGGCGAAACCACCACCACCGGTTCCACGACCGAAGGGATCCCCGACCCGGGTACCGGGCCCAATCGGTATCCCGACGGCACCGAAATCATCTTCCTCGGCCCCGGCGGCCAGCAGGACTTCGCCCGCGCCAAGGCGGCAGAGTTCTCCGAGTTGACCAACTGCCAGGTGACGGTCGAGGAGATCGCCTTTGCCGACATCCTCGACAAGGTCCTGGTCAGCCTGCGGACCGGCGCCTACATCGCCGACGTGACCAACATCGGCTCGCAGTTCGGCGGCGACTTCATGGGCGCCGGCCTCGTCTACGAGGTCCCGCAGTGGGCGCAGGAGCGGTCGTCGTACGATGACATGCTGCAGGTCTACGTCGACCTCCAGCTGTACTGGGGCGGCACGCCGTACGCCCTGCCGTGGGATGCCGACCTGCTCACCTACTATTACCGCGCCGACGCCTTCGCGGAGTACAGCGACGAGTACGAGGCCCTGTACGGCCATGCGCTCGAGCCGGCCACCACCTGGGCCGAATACGAGCAGATCGCCAAGTTCTTCACCGAAGAGGCCGACTGGAGCGGCAAGTACGGCACCTCGGAGCTGATGGCCCGGGACAACCACGGCGACTCCGGGTTCCTCACCCGCGCCGCGGCCTACGCCAAGGCCCCGGACGACCTGGGCTTCTTCTTCGATCTCGACGACATGACGCCGCGGATCAACAACCCCGGCTTCGTGCGCGCCCTCGAGGACTACATCCGGATGCTGCCCTACGGCGCACCCGAGATGCAGAACTTCGACTGGCTGGAGAACGCCACCAGCTTCCTGAACGGCGACTCCGCCCAGAACATCCAGTGGGGCGACATCGGCCCCATGTCGAAGGGCGACATCTCAGTCGTCGCCGGCAAGGTCGGCTACGCCGCGGCCCCGGGTGTGGACGAGTACTGGGACTCCGAGGCCGGCGCTTGGGTCCAGGCGTATAACCACGCCACCTTCCTGGGGTTCGGCGGCTGGATCAACGTGGTGCCGATCACGGCTCGCGAGCCGCAGTGCGCCATGGACTTCGCCGCCTTCATGGGCAGCCATGAGACCCTCGCGCAGGCAGTGGTCACCGGCGGCACCGGAGCCAACCCCGGCTCGGCCACCACGCTGAACCCGGACGGCTGGGTCGCGGCGGGTTGGGACCGGGCAGAGGCCGAGGCATACCTGGGCATGATCCAGACCAGCCTTGAGGATCCCAATGCGGTCATGGACCTCCGCATCCCCGGGGCCAGTGAGTACAAGAGCTTCCTGGAGATCGCCATGACCGAGGCCATCTCCGGGCAGAAGACCGCCCAGGAGGCGCTCGACGCTTGCGCCGCCGAGTGGAATCGGATCACCGACTCCCTCGGTCGGGAGCAGCAGCTGGCGCTTTACCGGGCCTCCGTGGGCGCCTAGCCTCCGAGACACAAGAAGCAGCACCTCTCCACCAATGACTCAGGCAGCAGCACCGGCGGCGGCGGAGACCCCCACGAGGGGGATTCGTCGCCGCGGTGCTGCCCGCCGCGAGTTGCGCCGCTTCTGGCTGGCCCCGGCGGTGATCGTCACCCTGGCG
>JALOLI010000198.1 GCA_025456165.1 Acidimicrobiia bacterium
GCGACGGAGCGGCCTGGTCGCCTGGCTGGCCGCTCCGGCCGCCGTGCTGGCGGAGCGCGTCAAGGACGGGGCGGGGCGCCCCCTGGCCGGCGAGGGGGGAAGCGAGGTCGAAGCGCGCCTCGCCGCTCGGGAGAGGGCGTATGCCGCCGCCTCCCATTGCCGCGTAGAGACGGCGGGGCGCACCCCCGAAGAGGTCGCCGAGGAGGTGGTGCAGTGGTGGAACGCATCGCGGTAGCGGGGGAGACGACGGTCCTGGTGGGGCGGGGCCTGCTCGACGCGGCCACGGTCCTGGGCGACAGGCCGGAGCGGCACCGGGTGGCGGTGCTCTGCCAGCCGGGGGAGCCGGCCCGTCTGGCGCGGGCGCTGGCTCGCTCGATCCGCGCCGGGGGAGAGGCGGCGGCGGTCCGGGTGCTCCCCGATGGAGAAGGCGCGAAGACCCTCGAGACGGCCGGAGCGGTCTACGAGTGGCTGGCGGAGGAGGGGGTCACCCGCCGGGACACCGTGCTGGGAGTGGGTGGCGGGGCGCTGACCGACGCCGCCGGGTTCGTGGCCGCCACCTTCCTGCGGGGGATCGAGGCGGTGTACGTGCCCACCACTCTCCTTGGGGCGGTGGACGCCGCGATCGGGGGCAAGGCGGCGCTGAACCTGGGCGCCAAGAACCTGGTGGGCGCTTTCCACCATCCGGCGCGAGTGGTGGTGGACGCCGACGTCCTCGATGCCCTGCCCGCAGCCCTGCGCCGGGAGGGCTCGGCAGAGGCGTTGAAGGCGGGTCTGGTGGGGGATCCGGACCTGGTGGCGCTGTACGAGCGCGACGGCGCCGGTGCCGATTTGGCCGAGGTGGTGCGGCGGGCGGTGGCGGTGAAGGCGGCGATCGTGGGCCGCGACCCGCGAGAGCAAGGCGAGCGAGCCCATCTCAACTACGGGCACACCGTCGGTCATGCCGTCGAGGTGGCCGGCGGCCTGAGCCACGGATCGGCGGTGGCGGTGGGCATGGTGGCGGCCGGCCGGGCCGGCGCGCTGCTGGCCGGATTCGCCGGGGAGGAACGGCAGCGGAGCATCCTCGAGGGCCTGGGGCTGCCGGTGGCGGCTCACGGACTGGGCCGCGCCGCGGTGCTGCGGCTGATGAGTCTGGACAAGAAGCGCACCGGCGCCGGCCTGCGGATGGTCCTGTTGGAGGCGGTGGGGAGGCCGCGCCTGGAGGTGGTAGGGACCGCTACCGTAGAGGCCGCTCTGGCCGCCGTGGGCATCTCGTGAGGAGCCACATGCCGACATCCACCCGAATAGACGCGCTCGCCTCCCGGCTCGAGCGCCCGCTCCTGGTGACCCGCGCCCCCAACCTGCGGTACCTGATCGGCTACACGGGCAGCAACGGGTACTTGCTGATGCGTCCGGAAGGCGACGGCGTCTTCCTGACCGACGGCCGCTATGGGGAGTCGGCCGCAGCCCTGCTGCGGGGTCTGCCGCAGGTGGGGCTGGAGGTCTACACCGCCGATCTCTGGAAGGCGATCGGAGGCATCTGCGCCGGGCTGGAGCAGGTGGACCTGGAGGCCGCCGGCGTCACCTGGGACTTCGCCCGCAACTTCCAGGAGAAGGCGGGCATCGCTCCTGGGGTGGCTTCCGGGGCCGTCGAGGATCTGCGCCGCGGCAAGTACGCCGGAGAGCTACGGGCGCTGCGGGAAGCGGCCGCGGCCGGAGACGCCGCCTTCACTGCGCTGGGCGAGTTGCGCCGCCGGGCCACCACTGAGGCCGACCTGGCGTGGGAATTGGTCGCCGAGATGCGCCGCCACGGCGGGGAGCGCGCCGACTGGGAGGCGATCGTCGCCGCCGGGGCGGGAGCGTCCCTCCCGCACTACGAGTCCGGGCCGGTTCCCCTGGGCCGCGGACTGCTCCTGCTCGACTACGGGTGTGTGGTGGAGGGCTACCACTCCGACATGAGCCGCACCGTCTGGCTCGAAGGCCCGGCCGACCCGGGGATCGGGGAGATCTACCGCGTGGTGTTCGAAGCGGAGGAGGCGGGCATTGCCGCCTGCCGGGCCGGGGCCACCGGCCACGAGGTCGACGAGGCGACCAGGGTGGTGTTGCGCGCTGCCGGGCACGAGGAGCACTTCCTCCACAGCACCGGCCACGGCGTGGGCCTGGAGATCCACGAGCCGCCCTGGCTGCGCCGGGGCAACGAGGACCCGTTGCGGGTGGGGGACGTGGTCACGGTGGAGCCCGGGGTCTACCTGCCCGGGGTGGGCGGGGTGCGTATCGAGGACATGGTCCTGGTAACCGAAACCGGCCCGGAGGTGCTCACCGGGTCGCCACGGAGGTTGGAGAGCGCATGATCTCAACGAACGATGTCAAGCCCGGGATGGCTCTGGACCTCGACGACGGCCTGTTCCAGATCGTCGAGTACCAGCACGTCAAGCCGGGCAAGGGCAAGGCCTTCGTCAAGATGAAGTTGAAGAACCTGCTCAGTGGAGCGGTCCTGGAGCGGACCTTCCGGGCCGACGAGCCGGTGCAGCAGGCGATCATCGAGCGGCGCTCCCATCAGTACCTGTACTCCGACGACCTGGGCTACCACTTCATGGACGGGGAGACCTACGCCGACATGACCCTCAGCCCCGATCAGGTGGGCGGCGCCTCCGGGTTCCTGAAGGAGGGCGAGGCGGTGCTCCTGGCCATGTACAACGGCCGGGCCATCGGCCTGGACCTGCCGGCGTCGGTGGTGCTGGCGGTGACCCACTCCGAGCCCGGGGTCAAGGGAGACCGGGTTTCGGGCGCCACCAAGCCGGTGACCCTCGAGACGGGGCTGGTCGTCCAGGTGCCCCTCTTCGTGGACGCCGGGGACCGGGTCAAAGTGGACACCCGGACCGGCGCCTACATCACCCGGGTCTGACGTGGCCACCCCCGAAGCGGTGGCTCTGGCCCAGGCGCTGGCCGACGCCGGCTCCGACGCTGCCCTGGCGATCCTGGCGCGCGCCGCCGCCGACGCCGACGGCACCGCCACCCTGCGGGCCGCCGTGGACCTGCTGCGCGCCGCCGGGCGGGGCGAGCCTGCGTCGGTCCCGGCCCTCGACCCCGAGCCGCTCGCGGCCGTGGCCCGGCTGGTGCGCCGGGACGAGGTCCTCGAGGTCCTGTACGAGGCCGAAGCCCGGGCGATCGCTCCGGCGACTGAGGGGCTGGACGAGCTGGGGGCGGCTCTGGCCGAGGGGGTCTGGGGCGAGCGCGAGTCGCTGGACGGGGCGATCGGGGCCGCCGCCACCGGCTGGCGGGTGGAGCGCCTGGCGCCGGTGGATCGCGCCGTGCTGCGCCTCGCCCTGTGGGAGATCCGCCACCGGCCGGACTTGCCGCCGGCGGTGATCATCTCCGAGGCAGTGCGGCTGGCCAAGGCCTACTCGACCGAGCGGAGCGGGGCCTTCGTCAACGGGGTGCTGGGCCGGCTGGAGCGGGAGGGTGCCGGGGGCGGATGACGCCGGGGGCACCCGGGCCTGCTACCGTGCCGGAAACGTCCTTTAACCCGGTCCCGTGAGGCCGGAAAGGAGAGCCGGTGAAGCATCTGCTGAATGTGGCCACCCCCGGGGTGGCCTTTTTGCTGCCATGAAGGCGCTGCTCGATGCCGCCGACGTGGCCCGGGCGGTGCGTCGCATCGCCCATGAGATCCTGGAGCGCAACCGGGGTGCCGCCGACCTGGTGCTGGTGGGGATCCACACCCGGGGCATCCCCCTGGCCCGGCGGCTGGCGGCGGCTCTGGCCGAAGCCGAAGGCCCGGTGCCGGTGGGGGAGCTGGACATCGC
>JALOLI010000199.1 GCA_025456165.1 Acidimicrobiia bacterium
TCCGACCCGGGGCCAGCAAGCGGGAGGCGTGGTCGTGAGCGACCTGACCATCGCCCACCTCTACCCCTACGAGATGAACATCTACGGGGACACGGGCAACGTGATCGCCCTGCGCCGCCGCCTGGAGTGGCGGGGCCTGGAGGCCCGGGTGGACCTCGTGCCGGTGGGGGCCGACTACGACCTGGCCGGCGCCGACATCGTCTTCGGCGGAGGCGGGCAGGACCGTTCCCAGTTGGAGGTGGCCGACGACCTGCAGCGCCGCCGCGACGCCATCCACGAGGCGGTGGCGGCCGGCACGGTGTTCCTCACCATCTGCGGCACCTACCAGTTGTTCGGCCGGCGCTTCCTGACCCAGGACGGGAAGGAGATCCCCGGGATCGGGGTGTTCGCCATGGACACCATCGGGGGGCGGCGCCGGATGATCGGCAACGTGGTCGCGGCCACGCCCTGGGGCGACCTGGTCGGCTTCGAGAACCACTCGGGGCGGACCCTGCTGGACCCAGGCCAGGCGGCCCTGGGAAGGGTCAAGAAGGGCTTCGGCAACAACGAGACCCGGCGCGAGGAGGGGGCAGTGACCGCCAACTGCTTCGGCACCTACCTGCACGGGTCGCTGCTGCCCAAGAACCCGGCGTTCGCCGACGAGTTGCTGCTGCGGGCGCTGCGCCGCCGCCACGGGGAGGGGTTCGAGCTGGCTCCCGTCGACGACTCCCTGGAGCGGCGAGCGGCGCAGGCCGCGTCGCGTCGGCCGTAGCCCGGCGGGACGCCCGGATCAGCGGAGCAGCGGGGCGACCTCTTCGGCCAGGCGGTGGAGCACCTCGACCTGCCGGCCCCAGGGCATGCCCGGGAAGTAGGAGCGGGCGACGAACTCGACCGGTACGCCGGCCCTCTGCTGGAGGTCGAGGAGCCCGGTGGCGATGTGCTCGGGCGGCCCCACCAGGGTGAGCGCCCGCAGCCGGGCCTCGGTGGCGGCATCGAGGGGTGGGGCGGCGGGCACCGGGCCCGGGGGCCGGCGCGCCGAGGCCTCGAGGTCGGAGTACTTCCAGCGCATCTGGTGGACGAAGGGCCGGATCTCCTCCCACCCCGTCTCGGGGTCGTCGGCCGGGTAGCACATCCTCATGTGGGCGAAGGCGAAGGGCCCGGTGCGACCGGCCTGCTCGCGGGCCGCCAGGATCTCGGCCACCTGGCCGGCGAACTCGGCGTCCAGGGCATTCGACAGGAACCCGTCGGCGAGGCGTCCGGCGCGCCGCAAGGCCTCCGGGGCGCTGCCCCCAATCCAGAGGGGGATGGGCCGGGCCGGGGTGGGGCGCACCGCCACCTCGGGCAACCGGTAGACCCGCCCCTCGTGGCCGAAGGGCTTGCCGGACCAGGCGCGCGGCAGCAGCGCCAGGATCTCCTCCATGGCCCGGCCGCGCTGCCCCAGTTCGGCGCCGAAGCCGCCGAATTCGGTCTCGGACCATCCCAGGCCGAGCCCCAGCACCAGGCGGCCCCGGCTGATGAGGTCGACGGTGGCGGCGTCCTCGGCCAGGCGCAGCGGGTGATGCAGGGGAGCCAGGATCACTCCGGTGCCGAGGCGGATGCGGCGGGTCACCGCGGCCAGCGCCGCCGAGGTCACCAGCAGCGAGGGCATGTAGCCGTCGTCGGCGAAGTGGTGCTCGCTGGTCCAGATCGAGGAATAGCCCAGCCGGTCGGCGAGTGCCGCCAGCGCCAGGGCCTCGCCGTAGAGGTCCTCCCACGAACGCGGGTCGCCCGGGGCGAGTTGGCAGGAGATGAGGCCCAGGCCCAGGTCCATGGCTCAGCGAGCGGCCAGCCGGGAGCGAGCGGCCTCCGGGTCGTCGACGGCGACGGCGAACTCCAGGCCCTCGGCCGAGCAGCGCAACAGGTACAGGGCTTCGATGTTCACCCCGCCGTCGGCCAGGCCGCGAGCCATGGCCGCCAGCGCTCCCGGGCGGTGGGAGAGGGTGGTCACCAGCACCTCGCGCTCCTCGAAGCCGAGGCCGGCGCGGCGCAGCACCGAGCGGGCGGTCGTCGCGTCGTCGACCATCAGATGCACGCGGCCTTCTTCGGCGATGCCGTAGGCGGCCAGCGCTTCGAGGTTGACCCCGGCCGAGGCCATGCGCTCGGCGAGCATTGCCAGCATCCCGGGGCGGTTGGCGAGGCGCACCGTGAACTCGGTCATGCCCCGACTCTACGCCCTCCAGGGGTGGGACGGCTAGCGTCCGCGCTGCCGCGCCGGCCGGGGGCCGCGGGCGACGAGGAGGGACGGGTGAGCGCAGGCCGGGCCCGGATCTGGTCGGGCCGAGAGTGGATCGAGGCGCCGGTGGCGTCCATGAAGGACGAGACGCTGGTGGTGCCCAACATCGCCGCCATCGTGTTGCGCGACGAGGCGGGCTCGGCCCTCCTCCTGCAGCGCCGCGACAAGCCGGAGGTGGTGCGCGGGTTGCTGGAGATCCCCACGGGGCGCTGGCGTGCCGGGGAGACGCCGGCTCAGGCGCTGCGCCGGGAAGTGGCCGAGGAGACCGGCCTCGAAGTGCTTTCCATCGCCGGGGAGGGGCGCCGCTGGGAGATCCACCCGCACTGGCCGGTGTGGGCGGCGGCCCCCGCTGCGGTGGTGGTGGGGGCCGAGGGGGCCTACCCGGCGCTGCTGGTCACCTTCGTCTGCGTGGCCCCGGGGGAGCCGCGGGCCCTGCCGGGCGAGACCGCCGACCCCCGCTGGTACTCCCGGGACGAGGTCCTGGCGCTGCTGCGCACCGATCCGCGGCAGTTCACTGCCGTGGCTTACGCCGCCCTGGCCGTCTGGCTGGGGCTTTGAGGGTCAGTCGGTGCGCCGCAGGAAGGCGGCGAGGCGCTCGCCCACTTCTTCGCCGCGGTCCTCTTGCAGGAAGTGGCCGGCGCCGTCGATGGTCTCCAGCGGCCCGGCCCCCGGGATGGCGGCGGCGAAGCGGCGGCCCACTTCGATCGAGAAGATCGGATCGGCGGTCGAGAAGAGCACCAGGGCGGGCCGCTCCCAGGTGCCCAGAGCGGTCATGACGCGGCGCATCTCGGCGGCGCCCGGATCGTCGGGCGAGGTGGGGACGATGCGGGGGAAAGCGAGCACGCCGGCCTGGTAGGAGGCGTCGGGGAAGGGCGCCTCGTAGGCGGCGATGACTTCGTCGGGGGAGGGGACGGCGAAGGAGCGGCGCATCACCAGCCCCACCGGCAGCTCGGGGGCCCGGGCGGCGAAGGCCCGCCAGCGCAGGAACCCCTCGGAGGGCGGCCCGTCGAAGAGGGAGGTGTTCAGCACCCCGAGGCGGGTGAAGCGTTGCGGCATCTCCACCGCCAGTCGCAGGCCGATGGGCCCGCCCCAGTCCTGCACCACCGCGGTGGCGCCTTCCAGGCCGAGGTGCTCGGCGACTGCAGCCATGGCCGCCGTGTGGCGGTCGTAGGTGTAGAAGGCGGGGTCCACCGGCTTGTCGGAGCGGCCGAACCCGGGGCAGTCGGGGGCGATCACCCGGTAGCCGGCGGCGAGGAGGGCGGGGGCCACCTTGCGCCAGAGGAAGCACCAGGTGGGCTCGCCGTGGAAGAGGACCACCGGGGGCCCGTCGCCCTCGTCGAGGTAGTGCAGGCGGAGGCCGTCCCAATCGAGGTAACGGGGGGTGAAGGCGAAGCCGGGCAGGCCGGCGAAGCGGTCGTCGGGCGTGCGCCGGGCCTCGATCGTCACTCGGCCATCTCGTCGACGGGGCGCGGGCCGGCGGGGATCACCAGCACCGGACGGCGGGTGTCG
>JALOLI010000200.1 GCA_025456165.1 Acidimicrobiia bacterium
CTGCGTGCCGGAGGCAGCTCCCCGCAGGTAGTCGTGGAACAGGGTCGCCCCCGAGATGGCGATGGCCCGCTCCCCGCCCATCGTCCCGCTCTGCCAGTTGCGCGTCGGCAGCCCACCCATGCCGTCCTGGTACTCCACGATCCCCGCGGTGCCGTGGATGGCCAGGTCCTCGACGTCGGGATCGCCCATGATCCGGGGCTGAGAGGCCTTCATTATCCGCCGCACCGCCTCCGGGTCCGCCATACGCAGGCCCTTCTTCGTCCCCCGCACCACCACCGCCTTGAGCCTCTTCGAGCCCATGACGGCGCCCAGGCCCCCCCGCCCGTTCGCCCGGTTCGCCATGTTCATGATGGCGGCGAAACGCACCAGCCTCTCTCCGGCCGGGCCCACCTGCGCCACCTGGATGCGGTCGTCGCCCAACTCGTGCTTCAGCATCCGGTCCACGGCGGTCGTGGGCTTCCCCCACAAGTGCGAAGCGTCCCGCAACTCGAAGGCGCCGTCCTTCACCCACAGGTATACCGGGCGCTGCGTCACCCCCCGCACCACGATGGCATCGAACCCGTCGAACTTGAGCTCCGCTGGGAAGAAGCCTCCTGCCTCCGAAGATCCCACCCCGTCGGTCAGCGGAGAGCGGGCCACGGCACTGCAGCGAGCCTGACCCGAGATGGGCGCCCCGGTCATGGCCGACACGGCAAAGGTCAGGGTGTTCTCCGGGCCCAGCGGGTCCGCTCCCGGCGGCGTGTTCCGCAGCAGGTAGTAGACGCCGAGAGCGCTCCCTCCCAGGTAGGCGCGATAGAACGCCTCCGAGGGCTCCTCCACCGTCAGCGATCCCGACGTCAGATCGACGTGGAGCACCTTCCCCGCGTATCCGTAGAGCATCGGCTCACCCCTGTCGTCGTCGGTTCTCGGCTCAATCCTCGGCTTCCGGGCCCCCGGCGGTCCCCCAGTTGAACAGTTGCTTGCACAAGTCGAGGTACAGGAAGCTCTCCGTCGAGATCACCCCGGGGGTGTTGCGGACCTGCCCGACCAGTTCGAGGAAGTGCCTCCAGTCGCGGCACACGAACTCGGCCAGGACGTCGAACTGCCCGGTGGTGACCAGCACGTAGCTGGCTTCCTTCCACCCGGTGATCTCGTCGGCGACTGCCCGGGGAGGCCCCTGCACCTTGATGGCGACCATCGCCATCACCTCGAACCCCATGCCGAGGGGGTTGGTGATCCCGACGACCTGCAGCACCTCGGCGGCGCAGAGCCGCTTGAACCGGGCCCGGATGGTCGCCTCCGACACCCCGAGCCGGGCCGCCATCCGGCGGAAGGAGGCCCGGCCGTCGGCCTGGAGCATCTCGATCAGGCCGCGATCGACGTCGTCCAGCGGCACGCCACGGCTGACGGCACCGCGCTCCGCCCGGGAAGTGCTCTCACCGATCTCCGGGGTGGCTCTCCGTCTCATCTGCTCCCGCCCTTCGGTGGCGGTTGTCCGGCCACTGCAGTCGGCTCTCAGGCGGTGACGTCGCGAGCGAACTCCTCCAGGATCGCGACGTAGTGGTCCAGTTCCTCGTCGGTGTGGGCAATGGAGAGCGTCCACTGCTCGTCGGCCCCGGGCGTCATGTAGACCCCGTTGGTCATGTGGTACAGCCAGGCGAGGTAGTTGAGGTCGTCGCGGAACTGCTCGACGTAGGAGCGGTAATCCACCACCGGAGCCTCGGAGAACATCACGCAGCCCTTGCCAGAAACCCCGGTCGCGTAGGCGGGCAGGCCGTAGCGCTCGCAAACGTCCTGGCACCCGCGCACGATCCGCTCCCCCGCCTCGTCGAGGCGGGCATAGGCGGCGGCGTCCATCACCTTGGTCAGGCACGCCTCGGCGGCCGCCATGCTCAGCGGGTTCCCGTTGAACGTGCCCAGCTGCTTGACGCGGTGATCGGTGATGAGCGCCATGATCTCCTCGGTGCCCAGCACCGCTCCGATGGGCGTGCCGCCCCCCGTCGCCTTGCCCAGGGCGACCACATCGGGGATGACGCCGTAGCGCTCCACCACCCCGCCGGCGGCGATCACATTCCCCGTCTTCACCTCGTCGAAGATGAGCACCACGCCGTGCTTGCGGGTGATCTCCCGGATCGCCTCCAGGTAGCCCGGCTGGGGGACCACCACTCCGATGTTCAGCATGATCGGCTCGATGATCATGGTCCCCACATCGGGGTTGTCGGCCAGGGCGCGGTCGAGGGCGTCGGGGTCGTTGAACGGCACCACCACCGTCATGTCCAGGATGGCCTGGGGGATCCCGGCGCTCTGCGCCACGGAGGCGGGGCGGGCCCTGGGGCCGATCTTCTCGGCACTGGGCTTCACCGACACCATGACGGCGTCGTGGTGGCCGTGATAGGTGCCCTCGATCTTCAGCAGGCCGTCCTTGCCGCTGAAGGCACGCCCGAGGCGAACGGCGTCGAGGGTGGCCTCCGTGCCGCTGTTGGAGAACCGCACTTTCGGCAGGCGGAAGCGCCTCACCAGCTCCCGGGCGACGCGCACCGCGCTCTCATTGGGAGCGGCGAAGTGGGTGCCGCGCCCGGCCACCTCGGCGATCGCAGCAGCGATCACCGGGTGGGCGTGGCCCATCGCCATGACCCCGAAGCCGTTGTGGTAGTCCGAGTACTCGTTCCCGTCGAGATCCCAGACCCGCGACCCCTTGCCCCCGGTGATGAACACCGGGTGCGGCGGGACATCCTGGAACGAGGACGCTACCCCGCCCGGCAGCACCTCCTTGGCCTCCGCGACGAACCGGCCCGACCGGGCCGTTTTCTTCCGCAGGGACTCCTCCAGCTGCTTGGTGAGACGCTGAACCCGATCGGCGTCGATGTGCGCACCCATGGTCGCTCCGTCCCCCTTCTGACGGGATGGTTCCCTAGACAGGGCCTATCGTCCGATTGTACGCAGTTCAAGGCTTTCCGGCCACCGCAATGCGTAGTCCAAAAGGCCCCGCTCCACGCTTCCCATGCCACTACCAGTCCGAAAAGTTCTGGTTGTACCAGGGCTTGTCGGTACCTTTCTTGGCCCGCTTGTGCCAGTCCTTGGTCTTGGGCTCCGCCTCGATGCGGGCGAGGAACTCGTCGCAGCGCAGCCGGATCCGGGCCTTCTGGGCGTCGTCGAGGATCCCGACCCCCTCCACGTGGGCCTTCACCCGGCCCAGGTTCGTGGTGGCCGTGTGCCAGAAGCCCCAGTCGCCGGCCAGCCTGGCGGCGAGGTAGGAGCGGTTGATCTTCCCGGCGTCGTCGTCGCCGATCTCGGCGACCGTGAGGAGGAACTCGAGGTCCTTGAGATCCTTGTCGTTGATCTCCCAGATCTGGAGCTTCTGCAACGCGATGTCGGTCAGAGGGATGCAGTAGTCGTCGAACTCCAGCCGGTCCTTGAAGCTCACCTCGTGGCAGTAGTCCAGCCTGTCGAGGAACACGTCGATCATCGGGACGGCCCCGCCGTAGTAGATCTGGCGAGTCTTCCCGGTGGCCATGAGGGTGTCCAGGTCGCAGTCGTAGCCCAGGCCTTCGAAGAAGGCCTTCAGCTTCCCCCCATGCTTGCCGTAGGCGGCGAAGTCGATGTCGGTGAAGTAGCGCTCGCCGAGACGCTCGAGCCCGGCGTAGAGGGCCACCCGGTCGGGGTAGTAGTAGTGGAGGGCGAGCGGTCCCATCACCCGCAGGACGAGGCCGGCGGCACGAGCGGCATCCACGATGCGGCGGCCCTCGCCGAGGAAGACCTCGGGCTTGGGGTACCGGTGCCCGGGTTGATCATCAGAGTGCGCCCGGCCTTCTGGGCGCCGCGCGATTCGTGGATGTGCCCGTGCAGGCCGAGCAGCGGCTGGTACTTCTCGATCACCTGCTTGGCGCCGAGGCTCCCGGCGTGGATCTTCTCGTCTGCCGCCATGCGCATCTGGGCGTCGAGCTTGGGGCAGAGATCCAGTGAGCAGCCGTGCGGGGGCACGTGGAAGTTGAAGATGGCGTTCTCGAAGTCCTTCGGCGAGGTCCCGAGGCGCCGGCACAGGGCCTCGAGATGCTCGGTCAGCTCGTCCTCGGGCCCCTCGCGCGGCGTGTCCCACGGAGTGGGATTGGAGCGGGAGCAGGAGATCATCCGGTAGTCGTCGAACTCGACCACCCGGTCGTCGCAGGGGCGCAGCAGCTTCGACCGGGCGATCATGTCGTCGATCTCCCACCAGTCGTCGTTGCCCGGGCAGATGTAGACGACCTGGCTCTTCCCGGCCAGGCGCTCGTCTGCCAGGTCCAGCCACTCCTCGATCCGCTCGACGGCCCGCTGCTTGAACAACCGATCGATCGCCGCCGGGTCGGCGCGAGTCGCCGAGTACTCCTCCGGGGTCTGCTCCACCCAGTAGTACCCGGCGTTCTCGATGGTCTTCTTGATCGCGGCGACCTCCTCGGCCGTGTTCATCTCGGTGTACTGCCCCATGAGGTGGCACTCACGCCCTCCGCCGGCCTTCTCGACGAGGGGCACGAGCACCTTGCCGAGCAGGTCGCCGTTGAGCAGGGCCACGTCCACCCCGTAGATGGGCAGGGCGTTGAGGAACTTCCGGAAGCACACGTTGGAGCCGTGGACGTCGCACACATAGAAGAGCTTGATCATCCGCCGGTCCTCCTCGCACTG
>JALOLI010000016.1 GCA_025456165.1 Acidimicrobiia bacterium
GCCTCGGCCAGGTCGGGAGCACCGTGCCGCACCGCCTCGATCTGGGCGGCCACGGTGCCGGCGTCGCCGCGCGCCACCGGCCCGGTCAAGGCGGCCTCGGGGCCCAGCGTGAGAGCGTTCTCCACCGCCGCCCGCACCAGGGGCTCGGCCACCCCGAAGCCCACGCCGGCGGCCTCGAAGAGACGGCGGGCCATGGCCAGCGCCGCCACGGGGTAGTTGGCGGCGGCGGAGGCGGCGGCGTGGTAGAGGGCCTTGCGGTCGTCGGCCAGGGCGAAGGGGTGGCAGCCCATCGACTGGGCCAGTTCGACCAGGCGATGGAAGAGGCCGTCGTCGGAGCAGGTGACCGCCACCCAGGCTCCCTTGAGCCGGGCGGCGCCATCGCGGGGGTTGGGCAGGGTCTGCAGCGGGTGGAAGGAGCCCACAGGGCAGCCCGGGGCCAGGGGGGCCAGCGCCCCCACCGGAGTGAGGCCGGAGAGGTGGACCGCCCCACGCACCGCCGCCGCCAGGGGGGCCAGGCGCCCGGCGACTTCGGCGATGGCGCGGTCGGGGACGGCGATGACCAGCAGGTCTGCAGGAGGCAAGGGCTCGTGCCATTCGAGCCAGCGGGCCCCGGGGAGGACGGCGGCCGCGGCGTCCAGGCTCTCCAGGCGCCGGCCCAGCACCCCGGTCACCCGGTGGCCGGCGGCGCCCATGGCGAGGCCGACCGCAAGCCCGGCACGGCCGGGACCGGCCAGGATCACCTCCACCGCCGCCTCCAGTCCTCTCGCGGTACCGGGACGCACCCGAGTGTAGGGACCGGACGGGCTTCCCGGCCCACGGCGCGACCGGGTGTAGGGTGCCCCCCATGGCGCTACTCGACCACCACCGCATCGTCATCAACCAGAAGGCCAAGCTCATCGAGCTGACCAACGAGTACAAGATCCGCGACGAGCAGGGCGCCGAGATCGGCGTCATCCGCCAGGAAGGGCAGTCCACCCTGAAGAAGGTGGCCCGGTTCGTGTCCTCCCTGGACCAGTTCATGACCCATCGCCTCGGCGCCTACGACGCCTCCGGCGCCAAGGTGCTGGAGCTGGTGCGGCCGCGCAAGATCGTGAAGTCGTCGGTGGAGGTGTACGACGGCGCCGGGGCGCTCGCCGGCACCATCCGCCAGGAGAACGTCTTCGGCAAGATCCGCTTCGGCCTGCACGACGCCTCCGGAGCCAAGGTCGGCGAGATCCGGGCGGAGAACTGGCGGGCCTGGAACTTCGCCATCGTGGACCACACCGGGGCCGAAGTGGGCCGTATCACCAAGACCTGGGAGGGCCTGGCCAAGACCCTCTTCACCACGGCCGACGACTACCTGCTCGACATCAGCCCCTCGCTGGGCGGCCCGCTGCGCCTGCTGGCGTTCGCCTCGGCCGTCGGGGTCGACACCGCCCTCAAGCAGGACGCCCGCGGCTTCGGATAGACCCGGCGCGAAGAGGCGCTACTCCCGCCACCAGCCCGGGCCGGCGGCCACCGTCGCCTCCTGGTCGGCTACGCCGTCGAGCAGGCCGGCCACCGGCGTGCCGTCGGGCAGAGCGGCCTCGGGCCAAGCCTCGGCCAGGGGCTCGAGGGCGAAGCGCCTGAGGGTGAGGCGGGGATGGGGCACCTGCAGGCCGGGCTCGTTCACGACCGCCCGGTCGTAGAGCAGCAGGTCGAGATCCAGCGTTCGGGGCCCCCAGCGCACCCGTCGCCGACGCCCGGCCTCCCCCTCCACACCGCGGCAGAACTCGAGCAGGGCCCGGGGGGCCAGAGCCGTGTCGATCACGGCCACGGCGTTGAGGAAAGGACCCTGTTCCGGGCCGCCGACGGGAGCCGTCTCGTACAGCGAGGAGACCGCCGCCACCACGCCGCTCTCCCCGAGACGGCGCACCGCCTCGCCCAGGCGAGCCCGACGGTCGCCGAGGTTGGAGCCCAGCCCGATCGCCGCCCGGGGCACCTAGGCGCCCGCCGCCTGCGGGATGACGGCCCGGGCCTCGGGCCCCAGGGGACGGCGCAGGATCTCCTGGATCAGGGCCGTGGCCTTGATCGGGTCGTTGAGGAGGCCGGAGTACACGAGATAGCCGGCCAGGATGCCGGCCACCGCTTCGTCGATCGTGTCGCGATGGAGGAGCAGGATCGCCCGGCGATCCTTGAAGATCGCGCGCATCGTCGCGAAGACCCGGTCCGCCGAGACCGGGTCGAGCTCGGGCAGCGGCTCGTGCACCGCGGCCAGCCCGGCGGCGGCGTAGGAGGCCAGGTTCTGGTTGCCCGCGAGGAGGGAGAGCACCGTGTTGATCCCCACTCCCTTGAGCCAGGCGATCTCCTCTTCGCGGCGCACCCGGCGATGCTGGAAGCCGTAGCCTCCCACCCGTTCGGCAACGGCGAGACGCCCGGAGATCACCCAGGTGAATCCTCTGGGCTCGAGGCCGGTCATGCTCACCCTTCGCTCGCCGGAACCGCTCTCACGATAGCGTCGGCGACGCGCGCTGTTTGTAGCCCCACAACCACGTTGTGTGTTCGGATAATCGAGGCGCCCCCGGCGATCGCCAGGACGTGAGCGGCCGCGGTGGCGGCATCCCGATCGGCGGCAGGGATCGGGCCCAGGATGTCGGCGATGAACCTCTTGCGCGAGGCCCCCACGAGGAGGGGGTAGCCCAGGGCGCTCAGGCGGGGCATCCCGGCGAGGAGGGCCAGGTTGTGCTCCAGGCGCTTGCCGAACCCGATGCCCGGGTCCACGCAGATCGCCCCGGGGTCGATGCCGGCGGCCTGGGCGGCCTCGGCCCGCGACAAGAGGAAGGCGGCCACCTCGGCCAGCACATCCCCGTAGCGCGGGTCGTCCTGCATGGTCCGCGGCGTGCCCTGCATGTGCATCAGCACCACCCCGGCCCCGGCCCCGGCCACCACCCCGGCCATCCCGGGATCGCCGAGGGCGGTCACGTCGTTGACCACCGCTGCCCCCGCCTCCAGGGCGGCGGCGGCGACCTCCGCCTTAGTGGTGTCGATGGAGACCACCGCCCCGGCCGCGCAGAGGGCCCGCACCACCGGAAGCACCCGGCGCATCTCCTCGCCGGCCGGCACCGGGTCGGCGCCGGGCCGGGTGGACTCGCCTCCCACGTCCACCAAGTCGGCCCCTTCGGCCAGCATTTCGAGGCCGCGGCGCACGGCGGCCGCCGTCGAGGCGTAAAGCCCGCCGTCGCTGAAGGAGTCCGGGGTCACGTTCAACGCCCCCATGACCAGAGGGCGGGTGGCCGTGTCGAGAGCCCGCCCCCGGACCCGCCAGGCGGCCGGGCGGCGGCCCGGGCCGAGGCCGGCCATCTCAGCCGGCCGGCGGGGCTTCGCCAGCGGAGGCGGGCAGGACGAGCGCCTCCTTGGCCGATTCCCCGTTGGGCATCTGGATGCGCATGGTGCCGTTGGCGGCGTGCTCCCACTTGGGCACGTCGTGGAGGACTTCCTTGATCTCGTCGGCGTCCAGAGTCTCCCGCTCCATGAGGGCCGCGCAGATGCGCTCCAGGGCGTCACGGTGAGTGGTGAGGATCGCCCGGGCCTCGTCGTGGGCCCGGGTGATGAGCTTGCGTATCTCCTCGTCGATGACGGAGGCCACCTCATCGGAGTAATCCTGATGGCGGACGTAGTCGCGCCCCAGGAAGACCTCGCCCTCCGGCTGGCCGTACTTCATGGGACCGAGGCGGTCGCTCATCCCGTACTCCATGACCATGCGGCGCGCCAGGTTGGTGGCGAACTGGATGTCGCTGTGGGCCCCGGTGGAGGGATCCCCGTAGATGATCTCCTCGGCGGTGCGCCCCCCGAGGGCCACGGCCAGCTCGTCGACCAGCTCGCTGCGCTTCTGGTAGTTCTTGTCGGTCATGGGCAGGGAGCGGGTGTAGCCGCCGGCCCGGCCCCGCGGGATGATCGTCACCTTGTGCACCGGGTCGGCCTGGGGCATGGCGTGACCCACCAGGGCGTGGCCCCCCTCGTGGTAGGCGGTGAGGCGCCGGTCCTCCTCGCTCATCACCCGGCTGCGGCGCTCCGGGCCGGCGATGACCCGGTCGACCGCCTCGTCCAGCTCGTCCTGGGTGATCTGGTCCTTGCCCCGGCGGGCGGCGAGGATGGCGGCCTCGTTGATCGTATTGGCCAGGTCGGCCCCGGTGAAGCCGGGAGTGGAGCGGGCCAGGGTCTCCAGGTTCACCCCGTCGGCCACCGGCTTGCCCTTGGCGTGCACCTGGAGGATGGCCAGGCGGCCCTTGATGTCGGGCATGCTGACGAAGACCTGGCGGTCGAAGCGGCCGGGGCGCAGCAGGGCGGGGTCGAGGATGTCCGGGCGGTTGGTGGCGGCGATGAGGATGACCCCGGTCTTGGGGTCGAACCCGTCCATCTCGACGAGCAGCTGGTTCAGGGTCTGCTCGCGCTCGTCGTGGCCGCCGCCCAGGCCGGCGCCGCGGTGGCGGCCGACGGCATCGATCTCGTCGATGAACACGATGGCCGGCGCCTGGGCCTTGGCCTGCTCGAACAGATCGCGCACCCGGCTGGCGCCGACGCCGACGAACATCTCGACGAAGTCCGACCCGGAAATGGAGAAGAAGGGGACCCCGGCCTCGCCGGCCACGGCCCGGGCCAGCAGGGTCTTGCCGGTGCCCGGCGGCCCGTAGAGGAGCACCCCCTTGGGGATCTTGGCGCCCATGGCCCGGAACTTCTGCGGGCGGGCGAGGAACTCCTTGATCTCCTGGAGTTCCTCGACGGCCTCCTCGAGGCCGGCCACATCCTTGAAAGACACCTTGGGCTGGTCCCGGGTGACCTGCTTGGCCTTCGAGCGCCCGAAAGCCATCACCCGGTTGCCGCCCCCCTGCATCTGCATGAGGATGAAGATGAAGACGCCGAAGATCAGGACGTAGGGGAGGATCGTCCCCAGGAACCACTGCAGGAGGCCGGGGTTCTCGGCGTCGACCTCGACCTCGATCCCGGCGTCGATGCACCACTGGGTGATCTGCTCCTCGAACCCCTCGCTGTACGAAGTCTGGAACGTGGAGATCTCGCCGGCGTCGTTGGTGAGGTCGCCCTCGACCACGTTCGACTCCTGCTTGATCACCACCGCCTCCACCCGGCCGGCGGCCAGTTCGGCCTGCAACTCGTCGAGGGTGAGGGTCTCCGGAGCGGTGGCGCTGCTCACGAAAGCGTTGACCGCCATGATCGCCACCACGATGACGATCACGTAGATCAGCACGGTACGAACGGTGCGGCTCAACTCGCTCCTCTACTGGCGCGCCCGGGAGCCCATGGTATTCCTCCCTCGCGGGTACTCCGTGGGACAGGGCCGCGCCATCTCATCGGACTCACGGATCCCGGCCTGAACCTCAAGCCCCGGGTAGAGCCGCCTCGCCCTCTTCCTCCCCTTCCTCCATCACCGCCACGTAGGGCAGGTTGCGATAGCGGCCGAAGTAGTCGAGGCCGTACCCGATGACGAAGTCCGGAGGGATCTCGAAGCCCACGTAGCGCACCGACACCGGGAGCTTCTGCAGCCCGGGCTTGAGCAGCAAGGTGGCGATCTCGAGTGAGGCGGGGCGGCGCACCTCGAGGTTGCGCCGCAGGTAGTGCAGGGTGAGGCCCGAGTCGACGATGTCCTCCACGATCAGGACGTGTCGTCCCGAGATCTCGCGGTCGAGGTCCTTCAGGATCCGCACCACGCCCGAAGTCCGCGTGGCCTCGCCGTAGGAGGAGACCGCCATGAAGTCGAGGTCCACCGGCAGGGCGATGTGGCGCGAGAGGTCGGCCATCACCATGAAGGCCCCCTTCAGCACGGCCACCAGCAGCAGGTCCCGGCCCCGGTAGTCGGCGGTGATCTCGGCGCCCATCTCGGCCAGGCGTCGCTCGATCTGCTCCGCCGAGATCAGGACCCGGCCGATCCTCACCATTCCTCCTCGAGCCTCAGGCGAACCACAGAGGCGCCGCGGCCCGCCGCCCAGGCGGCGAGGCGAGCCCCGGGCACCCAGGCGATTGTGCCACCCGCGACGACCACCGGCCAACCCGGCCGCCGCGACGCGGGGATGCCGGCTTCCCGAAGGGCCTCGGCCACGGCCTTATGCCCCCGACCGGCATCGACCCGGTCGCCGGGCAGGGCGCCCCGCACGACCAGGCCCGCGGCGGCGGCCGGCGCGTCCAGCAGGGCCTCCCGGCGCCCCACGGGCAGGAGAGCGGGAGCCGGCAGAGGGCCCTCGGCTGTCACCACCCACTCCCCGAACCGGGCTCGTCCGGGCACCAGCAGCGGGACCGGCTCGGGGACGGGCCGGGCGGCGGCGGGGCGCAGCACGACCCACGGCCCTTCCCGGACGGCGAGGTAGCCGCCCTGGAGCGGCCGGGCGGCGGGCCCGGCGGCACTCGCCGCCAGCAGCACCGCCTCCACGTCCTGCCCGTGCCCGGGGTAGGGATCGAGCAGCAGGCGGAGCGCCCGGCGGGCCGCCCGGGCCGCGATCGGAGGCGACAGCGTGGCCAGGGCGGCGGCCGGCAGGCGGACCGCTCCTCCGGCCCGCCGCAGCGGCACCGCGGCTGCCCCGGCTTCGAGAGCGGCGTCGTCGGCGGCCATCAGGGCGGCGGCCCGGGTGATGGCGGCGCGCACTCCGGGGCCGATGCGGGCGGCCAGCAACGGCAGGACCTCGTGGCGGAGCACGTTGCGGCGCCGGGTGAGATCGGTGTTACCGGGGTCGTCGGCGTAGGGCAGGCCCAACCGATCGGCCGCCGCCCGCACCTCCTCCCGGCTCACTGCCAGCAGGGGCCGGGCCCACCGGCCGCGACGCTCCGGGATGCCCGAGAGACCGCCGGCGCCGGCGCCGCGCAGGAGGTTCCCCAGGACGGTCTCGGCCTGGTCGTCGGCGGTGTGCCCGGTGGCGATGACCTCGTCCGGGTGGGCCTCGGCTTCCAGAGCGCGGTAGCGGGCGGCCCGCAGCGCCGCCTCGGAATCACCGGCCGCCGGGGCGGGCACGACGCAGTGGCTGATGCCCAGGTGCGCCGCCACGGCCTGCGCCGCGGCGATGAGCGAAGGTGAAGCCCCAAGGCCGTGATCCACCGTGACGGCCCGCATCGGGCATCCCATCTCCCCGACCGCCCAGGCGAGCACCGCGCTGTCGGCCCCGCCGCCCAGGGCGACGAGCACCCGGGCACCGGCGAACCCGGCGGCGTCGAGGACCGCCTGCAACCCTGGGGTCAGGCCACCCGCTGCAGCCATCGCTCCGGCTCCCGGATCTCCTCCAGAGTGGGCAGGTTGTCGGGGCCCTCCCAGGCCCGGTCGAGGGCGCCGAAGCCGGCCCGCCGCTCCACCGCCAAGATGAAGCGCTCCCCCTGCTCGTACTGCTGCATCTTCATCTCCAGGCCGGTGATGCGGAGGAAGGCGGCGTGGCGCGGGTCGCCGCGGCGCGCCTTGAGCACGCGCGACATGCGGTGCTGAGTCACCAGGATGCGGCCCCCGATGCGGTCCATGACCACGTGGCCATGGCCTTCCAGGAACGACATGAGGGCCTGGACGCGGTCGAGCACCTCGCGTTGCGCCGGCGTGGCCAGCAGGCCCATGAGCCCCGTCTCGTCGAGGAGTGGCCGCCCCCGCCGGGCGGCCGTGCGCAACTCCCCCGCCAGACGGCCGGCGCGGCCCCGGTCGGCGGCCGAGGCCTCGACGAGACGGCCCACGAGGCTGAGGAAGTAGGGGCGCATCCAGGGCACCGCGGTGAACTGAAGCCGGTGGGTGCACTCGTGGAGGGCGACCCAGAGGCGGAACTCGGCGGGACGGAATTGATAGCGCCTCTCGAGGGCGAGCAGGTTGCCCCCCACCAGCATCACCGTGTCCCCCTCGCCGTCGTCCGAGGGGACCACCATCTCGTACTGCCCCAGCACCCGGCGGGCGAGGAACCCCACCAGCGCCCCCACCTCGGCCCCCAGGAGGCGGCTCGAGAGGCGCCCGGGCCGCCCGGGCCGGGCGGCGGCCAGCCGGGCCTCCGCTGGGGCCAGCAGCCTCCCGAAGCCCGCCACGTTGGCCCGGGCCCACTCAGCGCGGGTGACCACCGCCACCGCCGGCTCGCCGGACCACGGCAGCCCGGTCTCGTCGGCCACCAGGGCGGCAGCCCGGGCGATGACTCCAGGAGCCTGGCGGGCCAGGAGGGCAAAGTGGTAGGTCCCCTCGAGCGGGTAGGTGCCGGCAAGGCGGGCCCCGACGCGAGCGGCCACGGGCCAGTGGACGGCGCTCACCGGGCGCGGCGCATCGGGGTCATCCGACGAGGATACCCCTGCCGCCCCGAAGGAGGCTCAGGCTTCGTGGACCACCCGGCCGCGCAGGCGCGGGAAGCGGGTGGGAGCGTGGGCGTAGCAGAACTCGCGGTTGTTGTACCGCGAGAGCTTGGTGGGGCAGTCGCGGTGAGCGCACAGACGGTCGCCGTCGTGCGAGCGGGGAGCGCGTAGCTTCCCGGTCACCTTGTTGCCCTTGAGGATCTCCGACATCGTCGCCTCCATGCGGGGGGACGAAGAGACCTTACCCCCGGGGGCCCCCATCGAGCGGCAGTTCCCTGAGTGAGGCCCTCAGCCTTTCGTACACCGGCGTGGGGATTTCCTGGTGGCAGCCATCGTGGACCCGCTGCTTGAGCCACTCCTCGAAGTGGTAGCCGTGCTCGCAGGGCGGGCAGCGGCGCAGGTGATAGCGCACTCGGATGCGGCGGAACCAGACCATCTCGCCGTCGAGGTAGCGGTAGGCGAGAGCCTGGGCCTTCTCGCAGCTGTGGTGGTGGCTCATGCCGGGGATCCCACGGTGCCTCGACGCTCGATGATCTCCCACAACGCCCTTTCGAGCGCCTTTCTTCCCCGATGCAGGCGGGACATGACCGTGCCGATGGGCACGCCCATGATCTCGGCGATCTCCTTGTAGGAGAAACCCTCGACGTCGGCGAGCAGCACCGGGATGCGGAAGTTCTCCGGGAGGTCCTCCACTGCCGCCCTGATGTCCTCGTCGACGAAACCATCCAGGGCCACCTCCTCGGCACTGCGCGTCGCCCCCGAGTGCTCCCCCAATCGGCGATACAGGTAGAGGTCCTCCAACTCCCCCAATTCCACCTCAGCGGGCTGGCGGGACTGCTGCCGGTAACGGTTGATGAAGGTGTTGGTGAGGATGCGGTACAGCCAGGCCCGCAGGTTGGTCCCGGCCTTGAAGCCCCCATACCCCCGGTAGGCCCGCAGCATGGTCTCCTGGAGCACATCCTCGGCGTCCGAGGGGTTCCGGGTGAGGCGCAGCGCCGCCGAGTACAGCTGCGGCAGCAGGGGGACGACTTCGTCTTCGAAGCGGGCCGGGTCGGCCATCGCATCTCCGGGCCGGGCGGCCAGGTTACCAACCGCCTGCCGCCATCCCCGGCGCGGCCGGTACCATGCGGCCCCGTGCCGGAGTAGCTCAGGGGTAGAGCAGCTCACTCGTAATGAGCAGGTCGGGGGTTCGAATCCCCCCTCCGGCTCCCTCATCCTGCCGCAGCAGGCGAGGCCCGGGCCCGGGCAGTTAGTGTGCGCGCGCAGACGAGCCCCCGAACCGACCCCAGGAGGAGGCATGGCCGACCAGTCGGCTGCGGCAAAACTGCAGCCCACCGACCTCACCTTCGACCGCTACCGGGTGGACCTGGCCACCCAGACGGTCCAACACGAGCGACGGGCCTGCGCCGACCTCGAGGACGCCCTGGGGGGCATCGCCCGGGGGTTCAAGCTGCTGTACCGCGAGCCGGTGGCCGACCCCTACGACCCCGCGGCCCCGCTGGTGATGAACATCGGGGCACTCACCGGGACGCGAGTCATGACCGGACTGCGCACCTACCTGATCGGCTACTCCCCCCTGAAGGCCTCCCGCACCGGGCGCCCCGGGCTGATGTGGTCGGCGGGGAGCGGCAGCTTCGGCACCCGTCTGCGCAGCCTGGGCATCGAGGAGCTCGTCTTCACCGGCAGCGCCGCCCGCCCGACTCTCCTGCACCTGAGCCCCGGTGAAACGGGGGGCCCGGCCCGCTTCGCCTTCCTCGACGCCACCGACCTTCTCGGCCTCCCCGCCAACGAACGGGTACGCCTCCTCCACGAGCGCATGCCCGGGGCGCACTTCGCCGTGGTCGGTCCGGCCGCCGAGCACTACCGGGAGGTGGCCTACGCCGGGGTGGCGATCACCACCGACCAGCAATTGGAGACCGGGGATGCCAAGCCGCGGTGGTGCGGGCGGGGCGGGTACGGCGGGGTGATGGGGTCCAAGAACCTGCTGGCCGTGGCCGCCGACGCCCCCAATCCCCGCGCCTCGGCAGCCGGGCTCAAGGAGATCAACCGGGAGATCAACCTGGGACCGGGCAGCGCCCGCTACCGGGACCTGCCCCACGATCGGGGAGGCACCTGGCGCACCTTCAAGATGATGAAGGAAGCGGGAGCCCTCCCCGAACTCAACTTCCACTCCACCGACACCGACCTCTCCGCCGCCCTCTTTCGCGCCAACGTCGAGGCCGGGCCGTACGAGGTCCGGGCCGAGGGCTGCTACCTCTGCGGCATCCGCTGCCACAAGAGCGTCTACGACGCCCCGGAGGGGATCGCCCGGAGATTCCGAGCGAAGGTCGACCACGAGCCCTTGGGGCTGCTGGGCCCCAACCTGGGGATCTTCGACCCCGATCAGGTGCTGACGCTGATCGCCCAGGTCGACGAGGCCGGCCTGGACGCCATCTCCCTGGGGGTCACCCTCGGCTACGTCATGGAGTGGAACCGGCGCCGTCCCGACGCCCCCCTCGCCGGCGGCCTGGCCTTCGGGGACTTCGAGGGGGTGCGAAAGGCGATCGACGCCACCGCCGAGGGCCGCCTCCCCCTCATCGGGCAAGGGGTCAAGCGCCTCTCCGAGCAGACCGGGGAGACCGGCTACGCCATGCACTCCAAGGGGGTCGAGTACCCCGCCTACCTGCCCCACACCAACCCGGGCTTCGCCTGGGCGCTGGCCGGGGGGCACATGTCGATGCGCACCTTCTTCCTGCTCGTCCTGGAGCGGGAGACCGGCCTCGACTACTGGGTGGATGCCATCACCAACCGGGGCCCTCTCTACATGCTCGACGACATCATCGGCATGTGTAAGTTCACCAACCTCTCACCCGAGGTGGAGGCCCAGGCCCTGGGCGCCGCCGCCGGGTTGGAGGTGACGGCCGACGACCTGCGCGCCGTGGTGGGGCGCACCTACCTGCGCGGCTACGCCGCGGAGCGGCGGTTCGGCTTCACCCCG
>JALOLI010000201.1 GCA_025456165.1 Acidimicrobiia bacterium
GTGGAAGATGAAGCAGGAGATCAAGGGCGACAAGGCGCTGGCCGAGGCTTTCAAGGCCGAAGGCGGGCACGCCGTCATGGCCGCTCTGGACAAGACCGAGCGCGGGAAGAAGTTCATCGCCGAGCGGATCCGCCCGTACCAGCGCGAGTTCGGGTGGGCGGCCGTCTGGGTGCACGAGTTCACCTTCCCGACCCAGTTCGAGGATCCCTCGCCGTTCCTGGAGACGGTGAAGGGCTACATCGAGACCGACTACGACTATCCGTCGCACGTCAAGGGCCTGGCCGACGACATCAAGAAGGCCTGTGCCGAACTCGTCGATGGCCTCGAGGGTGAGGCCCGGGCCAGGGTGGAGGCGGCCAACGCCATCAACCTGAAGATGGCCCCTCTCACCCCGGACCACCACTTCTACATCGATCAGAGCACCAACGCCCACCTGCGCCTGGTGCTGATCTGCATCGGGAAGAAGCTGGTTCAGGCCGGCCTGCTCGATGACCCGGAGGACGTCATGTACCTCCGCTACAACGAGCTGCGCTACCTGATCGGCGACCCGACCTTCGCGGCGAAGCCCATCGTGGCGGCGGCCCGGGCGGCCTACAAGGAGGCCGAGAAGATCCTCCCCCGGGGATGGCTCGGCACCGCCACCGATGCTCAGCTGGCCATGCCGTACCTGGGCCTGTGGGGCTTCCCCGAGAAGCTCTACATCGAGCAGGCCGAGGCCATGGACCAGGTCCAGGGCCTGGCGGCGTCGCCCGGCGTCGTTGAAGGCGTTGCCAAGGTCGTGATGACGATCGACGAGTTCGACAAGGTCGAAAAGGGCGACATCCTGGTCTGCCAGATGACCAACCCGGCCTGGGTGACTCTGTTCACCAAGATCTCGGGTCTGGTCACCGATGCCGGCGGCCCGGTGTCGCACCCCGGAGTGCTGAGCCGTGAGTTCGGCATCCCGGCCGTGGTCGGGTCCAGTGTCGGCACCCAGCGGATCAAGGACGGCGACAAGATCCGCGTCAACGGGTCCACCGGCCTAGTCGAGATCCTGAAGTAACCGAGGAAGAGATGACCCAGATCCCCAGCCTGGATTCGGACCACGAGCCCATCGCCCGGCAGGTGCTGTCGGCGCAGGTGAAGGACCGGATCCTGCAGTGGATCCTGGAAGGAGAGCTGGCCCCCGGGTCTCGCATCGTCGAGACCCGGGTGGCCCGCCGCCTGGGGACGAGCCAGGCGCCGGTGCGCGAGGCGCTGCGGGATCTCGCCACCCTGGGTTTCGTGGAGATCCAGCCCTACCAGGGCTCCCGGGTGCGCGAGCCCAGCACCCGGGAACTGCGTGAGGCCATCATGGTGCGCGGCGAGCTGGAGGCCCTGGCCGGCCGGCTGGCGGCGCCGGTGATCACCGAGGCCTGCCTGGAGCGGCTGGAATCGCTGATGGCCGACATGGCCGACGCCGCCGAGCGCAACGATTCCCACGAGCAGGCCTTGCAGAATGCCGAATTCCACGCCGCCATCGTGGAGGCGGCGGCGAACCGGTCTCTCGAGCGCCTGTGGCGGATGCTCGAGCCCTTCGGCCGTACCTACGTCACAGCGTCGCTGCCCGGCATCGACCTGCGCTGGCTGGGGGAGCGGCACCGCTGCATCATCGACGCCCTCCGGGCTCACGACCCCGAGCGCTCCGCCGCCACGCTGCGGGAGCACGCAGTGGAGGCGTCCGGCCTGCTCGCGCACCTTTCCGACGGCGATCACATCACCGGTGGCCGCCAGTAGCCAGACGATTCAGTGGAACGAGGCAAGGAGAGCGAATGGCTCAGCTATCGGAGCAGATGTCGGCCGGGCCGGCCAGGATCCGCGTCGACGTCCTGGGGCACGATTTGCCCGCGCACGTCCTGGAGAACATGGACTTCCTCAACTACCGGCTGGCCGATGTGCGGCTGGAGCCGGTGACCCTGGGCGAGCCCGATCTGGTGTGGGATCGCGAGGCCGCCGCCAAGTCGGTTCGCTTCGACGGGCGGGCCCTGCGCTTCGACGGTGACTGGGCTGCCGGGCCGCTGCAGAAGTCGATGGTGGCGCTCCTGGCGCTGCGCATGGAAGCCCACGGCCTGCACCCCTTTCACTCCTCGGCCGTGCTCTACCAGGGCAAGGCGGTGCTCTTCCTGGGGGGCGAGTCGAACCACGGCAAGAGCATGAGCCAGATCGAGGCCTGCCGCCGGGGCGGCAAGCTGATCTCCACCGAGACCACGGTCATCAACGAGGACGGCGTGGCGGTGGCGGGCTCCAAGACGATCTTCCTCAAGTCGCGGGCCAAGGGCACCGAGCGGGCCGACAAGGCCTCCCCCGAAGCGGGGGCGGCGAAGTTCTTCGGGGAGAAGATGCCCGAGATGGTGGAGCACCTCGACCCGGCCAACATCGACGTAGTGATCGTCCCTTCGATCGACGGCAATTACGCCCCGACCACCGTGGAGATGATCCCCTTCGAGCGCCAGTTCCAGTCGCTCCACTCCCTGCTCAACTACCTGCACCTGAACGAGTTGCTGGCCCCGGGCTGGCCGATGCCTCTCATGGACTCCGATGCCCTGCGGCTGCGCCGGGCGGCCTTCCTGGAGTCGTTCTGCAGCCGTCCCTACTTCCTCATCCGCGCTGCCACCCCGCAGGTGCTCATGGATGAGGCGGACCGGGTGATCTGAGGTGCAGGCTTTCCAGTACGCCCGGCCGCAGACTGTGGCGGAGGTGCTGGACCTGCTGGCCGAGCACGGCGCCGGGGCTCGCATCCTGGCGGGCGGCACCGACCTGGTCATCGGCATGCGCAACGGGGAGATCCGGCCTGCGGTGGTCATCGACCTGAAGCGCGTCGCCGGCCTGGCCCCCAGCCTGCGTCTGATCGACGGGAGCCTGCATCTCAGCGCCACCGCAGTCATGCGGGAGATCGAGCAGAGCCCCGAAGTGAGAGCCCACTTCCCGGCCCTCGCCGAAGCGGCGGCCTGGGTGGGCTCGGTGCAGATCCGCAACCGGGCCACCATCGTGGGCAACATCTGCAATGCCTCGCCGGCGGCCGACACCGCCCCGCCGCTCCTCGTCTACGGGGCGGTGGTGCTGGCGGCGAGCCCTGCCGGGGAGCGGCGCATCCCCATCGACGACTTCTTTGTGAAGTCGGGGGTGACCACCTTGGAGCCGGGCGGACTGGTTACCGGGATCGAGGTGCCGCTGCCCCAGCGGCGGATGGGCTCGGCTTACACCCGGCTCACCCGGCGCCGCGGCACCGACCTGGCGTCGATCACCCTGTGCGTCGGGGTCGACGAGGCCGGGGTGACCCGGCTCTCATACGGCAGCGTGGGGCCGCGGCCGGTCCTGGTGCTCGACGAGAGCGGCACCCTGGCCGACCCGGGCGCCCCCGACGAGGCGAAGGCGACCATCCTGGAGGAGATGCTGGCCGGGGCCAGTCCCTCCCCACGGTCGATGCGCGCCGGCCCCGAGTACCGCCTGGCCATGCTCCGGGTCCTCGGGCGCCGCGCCCTCCAGACCGCCATCGAGAGATTGGCGAAGGGAAAGGCCTGATGAACGACCGCTTCCCCATAGACCTGAAGGTGAACGGGCAGCGCTACCAGGTGGACGTGCCCGTCTACCACACCCTGCTCGACTTCCTGCGCGACGACCTCGGCCTCACCGGCACCAAGGAGTGCTGCGTGGTGGGGGAGTGCGGGGCCTGCACCGTCATCGTGAACGGCCGCACGGTCAACTCCTGCCTGATGCTGGCGGT
>JALOLI010000202.1 GCA_025456165.1 Acidimicrobiia bacterium
AGTCCTCCGGGGGCCCCTCGGCCCCCTGGACGCCCGTGACGGCGACTGCCACCGACAGGACGGCTGCCATCCCCCCGCAGGCCAGCATCCGCATCCATCCACGCATCAGCCCTCCCGACTGCCGCCGCGCCGAGACTACCCGCGGCGGGCGACCCGCTGCCGGCGGGTATCGGTGGCAGATGTCGAGCAGGGCCCGAGCCCAGGAGGTCGACGGGCAATGGTGCTGCTCAGAAGGGTGACGCGCCGGACCCCGGAAGACCGCGATGCGTGCCCCGCCTACCGGTACATGGCGTCGATCTCGGCGGCGAAGTGCTCCCGGACGGTCTTGCGCTTCACCTTCAAGGTCGGGGTGAGCTCGCCCTGCTCGATCGACAGCGGCTGCCCCAGAATCGTGAACCGCTTGATCCGGCGCACCGGGGCCACGCCCTGGTTGGCCTCATCGATGGCGGCCTGCACTGTGGAGCGCACCGCCTCGCCATCGAGGCCCAGCTGGGCCACCGCTTCGGCGTCGGGAGAGATCAGCACCGTCAGGTAGGGGCGCTCGTCCCCGATGAGGACCGCCTCGCCGATGATGGGTGACTTCTTCAGTTCGACCTCGATGAGTGACGGGGTCACGTTCTCCCCGCCGGCGGTGATGATGATGTCCTTCTTGCGGTCGGTGATGTGCAGGAAGCCGTCGGCGTCGATGTGCCCCACGTCGCCGGTGTGCAGGAAGCCGTCGGAGTCGAGGGTCTCCGCCGTGGCCGGCGGGTCCTTCATGTAGCCGAGGAAGTTGTTCGGGCCGCGGGTGAGGATCTCGCCGTCGCCGGCGATCCGCAGTTCGTTCTCGGGCAGCGGGGTGCCCACGGCGCCGAACCGGTTCCGGTCGGGCCGGCTGAACGAGCAGAGGCCGGTGCACTCCGATTGGCCGTAGAGGTTGAGGATCTGCATCCCCAGGCCGGCGAGGAACTGGGGGATGGCGGGCGACAGCGGGGCCGCCGCCGAGAACATGTACCGGGTCTGGTCGAGGCCCATCTTCTCCTTCGCCGGGGAGTAGACGAGCCGGTCGAACAGGCGGTAGCGGGCGGCGAGCCAGCCGCCGGGCCGCTCGCCGCGGCTGAGGGCGTCCACGTACCGCCGGCCGACGGCCATGGCGGCGTTGGCGATGGCTCGCTTCGCCCCGGTGATCTCCCCGATGGCTGCGGTGGCGCCGGCGTAGAACCTCTCCCACACCCGGGGAACGGCGAAGAACGCCGTGGGACGGACCTCGTTGATGGTCTCGACGAGGCGTTTGATGTCGGGCTCGTAGTAGACCACGTGGCCGGCCACCGGCGGGGTGAGCACGGTGACGATCTGCTCGGCGATGTGGGACAGGGGCAAGTAGGAGACGACCCGGTCGGCGGGGCCCACCGGGATCAGGTCGATGAGCGTGGCGGCCATGTAGCTGAGGGCCCGGTGGGGCAGCACGACCGCCTTGGGCATCCCGGTAGTGCCCGAGGTGTAGAGCAGGGTCGCCCCGTCCTCGGGGCGGAGGGCGTCCACCCGGGCCTCGAGAGCGGCATCGGGGACGGAGCGGCCGCCGGCGATGAACTCGTCCCAGGTCATCACGCCGTCGGCGGCCACCGGGGTGTTGTCCATCATCACGATCCGGCGCAGGTGGGGCATCCCGGCGCGCCTGGCGAGGATGCGGTCCAGCCGCTCCTGGTTCTGCACCAGGATCACCGGGGCCTCGGAGTGGTTGACGATGTACGCCGACTCCTCGGCGGTGTTCGTCGGGTAGATCCCCGCCGGCATTCCCCCGACCGCCATGGTGGCGACGTCGAAGATGGTCCATTCGGGCTGGTTGGTGCCGAAGATGCACACCACCTGCCCGGGCTCCACGCCGAGGGCGAGCAGTCCCTTGGCCGCGGCGCGCACCCGGGCTTCGTGCTCGACCCAGGTCGTGGTGACCCAGCGGTCCCCGTCGCGGATGGCGTAGGCGACGGCCGGGCCCCGCTCGGCACCGGACCGCAGGGTCTTGTGGACGACGCTGTCGAACCCCATGGGAGCCTCCCCCTCGTTGGCGGGCGCGTAGCGGCAGGTTACGCGTCTGCGGGCCGCTCTACCGGCGGAACGGGGGAGGTTGTCGGCCGCCCAACATCCGGCCCTGAGGCGGACCTACCTGCCTGCCCCCTTGGAACCGCCCGAGGACCCGGAGTGGCCACCGCCGGACCCCGAAGAAGAAGAAGAAGAAGAGGCAACACCACCACCACCGTCGTCTCGGCTCCGGTAGACCGAAGGCTGCTTCTTGCTGAGACGCGTGTGGTGCGGGCACTCCTCGAGCGGCCCGGGTTTCCACTTGCCCTTGCACAGGTGGCTGGTAGTCATGGCGCTCTCCTGGATCGATCGGTGGGCCCCGGGCGGAGCGAAGGGGTGGAGCGGGGCCATCGTAATGCCCCGGCGGAAGCCGCAGCAGTTCGCGGCGAGCGGCCCTGCAGCGCACTCCGCCGGCCCTGAACGCGCGGTGTCGGAGTGGGCGAACCCGCCCGGCGTGCCGTTCAGCGCTTCGCTAGGGCGGGCCCACAGCACCTCCTCCCCGCCTCGCCGGACCAGGCTGCCGCGACCCGGAGGCCCGTTCGAGCATTGCAGAAAGCGACGGGAACGAAGAAGCTCGTTGTCGGGCCGACAGCCCGACGGCTGGTCCAACACCCCCAAAGCGGCCCTGGCGATCCACCTCAGAGACGGGGCCGCCGGTCCCACCAGGGGCGGGCCGCCTCCAGTTGGGCGGCGAGGCGGAAGAGCAGCCCCTCCTCCTCCAGCCGGGCAATGAACTGCACTCCTACGGGCAGGCCACCTGGGGTCCAATGCAGCGGCACCGACATCGCCGGCTGCCCGGTCAGGTTGGCCAGCGGAGTGTTGGGCATGGTCCACAGGATCTCAGCGGCCAGCTGCTTCACCACCGCCCGCAGCACCGGCTTGGCCGGGACCCGCTTCACCACCTGCAGCATGACTCGCTCCAGAGCGCTGAGGTCGAACTCGCCGATGAGCCACGGTGGCTGCGCCAGAGTCGAGGTGAGCAGGACGTCGCAGCTCTCCATGAAGGCGGCCATCGTCTGGCCCGTCCGGCGCATCACGTCGACGGCCTGCTCGAGGTCGCGGGCGGAGCGCTTGACCCCGATGAGGCGGATGATCCAGGTGACCAGCTCCACGTCGCCGGGGCGAGCCCGCCGGCCGGTGAGCCGTTCTGCCTCCGCTATGAGGAAAGCGCCGTCGGCGCCGGCGAGGGTGACGAAGGCGTCCACTATCTCGGGGATGTCCAGAGGGGGCCGAGCCTCCGTCACCTGATGCCCCAGATCCTCACAGAGTCGAGCCGCGGCCTCAACGGCGGCAACGCACTCGGGGTCCATGGGCCGATCGTCCAGCAAGGCATGGGTGGTGAAGGCGAGGCGCAGCCGTCCGGGCGGCGCGCCGACCTCCTCGGCGTACGGCCGCGGGGGTGGTGCCGGCCGGTAGGGGGCCCCGGGCGCGGCGCCGTGAGTGGCGTCGAGGAGGCGGGCCGAGTCACGCACGCTGCGGGTCAGGGCATGTTGCTCGGTGAGGCCCAGCCAGTTCTCCACGTACTCGGGCCCCCAGGTGCTCCGCCCCCGAGTGGGCTTCAACCCGAACAGGCCGCACGCCGAGGCGGGGTTGCGGATCGACCCGCCCGCGTCGTTGCCGTGCGCCATGGGCACCATGCCCGA
>JALOLI010000203.1 GCA_025456165.1 Acidimicrobiia bacterium
CGCGGCGCCGAGGTGGATGACCACGTCGGGCCGGGCCTCACCCCCCAGGTCGACCTGCTCGTGGAAGTCCACCCCGGCGGTCATACCTGCCGCCTCCAGCAAGCGGCGGAGGGTGAGCTCGCCCCAGCGCCCCCGGTGGCCGGCCTTCGTGTAGAGAGCCTCGACGGCGCGCCGCAAACCCTCCTGCCCCTCTCCCACCGCTCCGAGCCGACCCTCGACCAGGCCCGACAGGCGGGCCAGACCCTCGAGCACCTCCGGCGGCGTCCCCGCCGGAGTCGCCGCCGCCCGCTGCAGCCGGGCCCAGGCCGACAGGGCGACCGCCACTGCCACCAGCGCCACACCGCCCGCTACCGCCGCCAGCCAAGCCATGGTCGTCATCGTGTATCTGCCTCCTCCCGCCCTTTGTATCAGGGGGGTACGACAGAATCGCTCGCGGCGCACCCGAACCCGTCACCAAGGGAGTCCCCGCTGCCGGGTTCGTTGCCGCACCCGGCGGAGTGAGCCCCTCAACGCCCGGCGGCGGCAACCAGCTGGCGAAGCCCCTCGGCCGGGTCACAGCAGGGAGCCCAGCCCAGCACCTCACCGGCCCGGCCGATCTCGAGGCCGAAGTCGGCCGCCGGCCCCCCGGTGTCGGGCACCGAGGTGATCGCCGGAGCCGGCAGTCCCAGGCCGGCGGCAGCCGCCCGGCACATCTCGGCAACGCGTCTCGTGGAGAGCGGCGCGCCCCCGCCCACGTTGAGCACCACCCGACCGGAGAGCTCCGGGGTCGTCACGGCGCGGCGGACCGCTTCGGCCACGTCGGACACGTGCACCAGGTCCAGGCGCTGCTCGCCCGAGCCGAACACGGGGATCGTCTCCCCCCGGCCGGCCAGCAAGGCGAAGCGGTGGGGCATGCGGGTCCAGACCAGCCGGTGGCCCACTCCGATGCCGTAGACGCGGGCGAGGCGCAGCGAGACGGCGTCGATCCCAGCATCGAGGTTGCTGCAGAGGAACTCGCCCACCCACTTGCTCAGACCGTACGCCGTCTGCGGCCGCGCCTCCATCGCCTCGTTCCAGGGCGGCGGGCGGCGCCATCCGTACACCGATTGCGCCGAGATGAAGACCACCCGCCGGATCGGGGACGCCGCGATCGGCTCGAACAGGCGGCGGGTCCCCTCCTGGTTCACCAGGAGGATCCGGGTGTCGTCCACCCCGACCCCGGGCCGCACCCCGGCCACGTGCACCAGGGTGTCGATGCCGTCGAGAGGCCAGGGCTCCTCCGGGAGGCGGCCTCGGGAGAAGCACAGCCGGGAGGGCCCGCCGAGAGCCGCCGACAGAGCCTCGGCGGCCGCCGGGTCGCGCCCTCCGGCCACCACCTCGGCGACTCCGGGGTCGGCCAGCAGGGCCGCCGCGATGTTCGCCCCGAGATAGCCGGTGGCCCCGGTGACCAGGACCCGCAGCCCAGGGAGGGGCCCCCCGCCCGCCTTGCCGTCAAGCGCCGTGTCGGTTCCCATGGCCGGGACACTAACCGGGCGGTCGGCGGCCCTCGCCGCCCGCCGGGACGCGGCCTCAGCCGGCCATGTCCCGCGTGATCGGCCGATCGGCGACGGCGGTGGACATCACCACTCCGGTGACCGTGTCCCCGAACCTCCACAGCGGGCGCAGGATGCGCTCCAGGTCCTGCACGGAGGAAACGAGGATCCGCAGCAGGTAGGTCTCCGCCCCAGTCACCCGGTGCACCTCGCGGATCTCGGGGAGGCGGCGCACCGCCTCGATGAACTCCTCGTCGGCCTCGACCCCGCCGGCGCTGCTGACCCGGACGAAGGCCAGCACCGGCAGTCCCAGCGGCAGCGGGTCCAGGACCGCCCGATAGCCGGTGATGATCCCCGCCGACTCGAGCCGGCGGACCCGGGCAGTGACGGCCGGGGCGCTGAGCCCGACCCGCCGGCCGAGTTCGCGGAAGCCCGCCCGGCCCTCACGCTGCAGGTGCTCCAGGATGGACCAGTCGATGTCGTCGAGGCGCACGCCCGGCCTCCCCTCAGAGGAAATCGCGGTCTGCCAGGCGCCCCACCATTGTGAACGGCTTCACAAGGCTGGTACGCCAGGCATCTCGGCCACTATACCTTACGAACCACGGCCAGTAAGCGCTATCAGCAACACTACACGGGAGCATGACGCCTTGGCTACCGCACCTATCTCTGGTTGAATGGCCACAGGCAGATAGGCAGCAGCGAATGACCCTCACCGCACAACGTTCCCAGCAGGAAGCCCTCCCGGAAACCGGCGACGGCGCCCGCGACGCCTTCGACGAGGCCTTCAAGGCCTTGCTCCGCGCCTGGCACGACTACGAAGTGGCCAAGGCGCTCGGCGCCCCGCTCGACACCGTCTCCGCCGCCCACGGCGCCCTGCAGCGAGCCCGCGGGGAGGTTGCCCGCCGCCGGCCTGTGCCTGCCTGCTGACCCTCCCTCCCGTCAGCCCACGCCGAGTCGGAGCCCCGCCTGCGGGGCTCCGACTCGTTTCGGGCCCCAGGACCGATCGGGTCTCTCCTGATAGGCTCGCCGGCAACCTGTCCCGGGAGGAGCCCGTGCATCTCGCCGGATTGGAACTCACCTGGCTGGGGCATGCCGCCGTCCGCCTTCGCACCACCGGCGGCGCCACCCTCTACGTGGACCCGTGGCTCACGGGAAACCCGGCCTGCCCCGAGGCCGAGACCCAGCCCGAGCGCGCCGACGCCGTGTTCCTCACTCACGGCCACGGGGACCACTTCGGTGACACCCTGCACCTCGCCTGCTCACTGGGTGCCGAAGTCTTCTGCATCCACGAGATCGCGGTCTACCTGAAAGGGCACGGCGCCGCCCGGGTCACCGGTCTCAACAAGGGCGGCACAGTGTCCGGCCCGGGTGGGGTGCGGGCCACGATGGTCGACGCCCGGCACTCGGGCGGCCTCGACACCGACGGCGGGGTGCTGCCGGGAGGCGAGCCGGCGGGATGGGTGCTGGCCTTCCCCGGCGGCCCCACCCTCTACCACGCCGGCGACACGATGATCTTCGGCGACATGACACTGGTCCGCGAGCTCTGGGCCCCCGACATCGCCTTCCTCCCCATCGGCGGGCACTACACAATGGATCCCGCCCAGGCCGCTCGCGCCGCCCGGCTGCTGGGTTGCCGGACGGTGGTGCCGATCCACTACGGCACCTTCCCCATCCTCGCCGGCACCCCCGGGGAGCTGGCCGCCGCCCTTGCCGGCAGCGGCATCGAGGTAGCCGCCCTCACTCCGGGCCTGCCGGTCCGCTGAGGCCGGGGCCCGGCCGGCTCAGAGCGACCCGTCGAGGCGCTCCGCCACCGCTGCCTTGCAGGCCCGGCAGCGCTGCGCCCCACGAAAGAGAGGTTCCCCGCATTCGGGGCAGTGGTACCGCTCGCCCTCCGCGCGCGCCCAGGCGACATCGCCGGCTCCGGGCCCGAGGCGAGCGACCTGCTCCCGCCACAGCGGGATGGTCCGCAGCATCACCCGGCGCCCGGTCGCCAGAGGGAAGCCGGTGATCAGGGCGCAGGGCCAGTCATCGCACTGGTGGCAGGAGTAGAGGCGCCGCTCCCGGACGCAATCCCGGATGGGGCAGACCCGGCAGTAGCCGTAGAGGCACTGCGGCGGCTCGGCCTGCATGCAGCCCCGGCACTCCGTCGCCTCGGGGGCCGAGCCGTAGAGGCCCCCGAGCAGGG
>JALOLI010000017.1 GCA_025456165.1 Acidimicrobiia bacterium
CCACCTCGGCGGCGCTGGCGTCGTCCGGCGCCCCATAGACCTCGCCCCGGCGGGTGACGGCGGCGATCAGGGCCTCCACCACTTCTGCCCCCGCCGCCCCGGCACCGGCGCGCAGCCGGGCGAAGGCCTGCACCTGGGTGATCGCGGCCTGGAAGGAGCGAGTGGAGGTCATGGCGTCGAAGGCATCGGCGACCGCCAGCACCCGCGCTTCGCGGCTGCCGACGCCGCCGGCGGCGACCCGATGGGTCTCCTCGAGCAGGCGCAGCACCGGCGCCAGCACCTCGATCTCGGCCAGCAAGCTCTCCACGACCCGCATGTGACGCACCACGGCAGCCTCCTCCTCAGCCGTAGGTGGGCCCGAGCGGCGCAGCAGGGCCGCCGGGACCGCCAGCTTGCCGACGTCGTGGAGGAGAGCCGCCGAGTGGAGGCGTTCCATGCGCTCCGGCCCCAGGCCCAGCTCGGAGCCGGTGATCGTCACGAAGTGCGCCACCCGGTCGGTGTGGCCCCGGGTGTAGGGATCCAGGGCTTCGACCGCCTTGACGAAGCCGTGCACCGTGTCCAGGTGGGCCCGCCGCCGCCGGGCGTAGGAGTGGAAGCCGAGGTGCCCCGCCACGAAGGTCAGGCCGACCAGGGGCAGGACCACCGCGCCGCCCAGCAGGTAAGCCACCCCGGCCAGGCTGCCGAGCATGCCCAGCACGGCCATCGCCAGGTGGCTGGAGAACAGCGAGCTCCAGGTCTGCGCCGGACGCCCCGGGTAGAGGCGCCGGGTCATGAAAGCCACCAGTTGGAAGTTGACCCAGTCGTGGACCAGCGCCGCGGGGATCGCCGCCGCCAGGACCCGCGGGATGTCCCCCCGGCCGAGCGGCCCCGGGGGGAGCAGCACCGCCAGCAGGCCGAGGCCGACCGAGGTCGAGACCACCAGCTGGCCGAAGTTGGCCACCGGCACGGTCCAGCGCCGCCCGGAGACGTACGCGGGGTGGGCCAGCGACAGGACGGCCTGGGCCGCCGCCGCCAGCACCCCGCTCTCCCGCCCCATGACCACCGCGGCGCCGAAGGCCACCGCCACCGCCGAACTGATCAGCAGGCGATCGCTGACCTCGACGGCGGCGTACTCCAGGGCCACGTAGGCGCCGGCGAGGACGGCCCAGAGCCAAAGGGGGCGGGGCAGCGGCTGGAACAGGGCGAGCAGCGCCAGCGCAGCGGCGCCGGCGGCGCCCAATGCCACCGCAGGGAGGGTGGTCCGGTCCCGTGCTCTGAGTTTCATGCTGGGTAGCGGGCGCCCGGGTCTCGGCTCAACCGATCTTCCAGTTCACGGGAAGATCGGCAGGCGTCTTGTGTGGCCTCTCGTACGTTGCACGGTCGACCTTCCGGCTCACCTACCGACCCCCTTCTTCGAGACTCGACACCGGCGCTAATCCGGTGGCGGCTCTCCGCTTCGCTCTGTCGAGGGTGTCAATCTGTAGGTTGACCCGGGCGGCCCGTCTCCGGAACGGCCGTCCGTGCAGGTGAGCCATCGGCAGGTTCCCTGCCGACCTTCACCTTTCCCATCACGGGGACCGCTCCTGCTACCCGGCCGGCACGGGGCCGGCCGCGGCCCACTGTAGACCCGCCAGCCGGCCCTGCCCGGCGTCCCCGCCCGGCCCGCTCAGGAGAGATGACAGATCGTCGCCGGCCCGACTACGCTATGTGGTGGGGTTGCGTCGGGGAAGGCGAAGGCATGGACTACCGGGAACTCGAGGAGACCCTGGCCCGTCTGCCCTCGGTGAACGCCGTTCGGGTCACCGGCGCTCAAGGCCGGGTGCGCGAGGTCCACGTGCTCGCCGCGCCCGACAAAGCGGCCAAGCAGGTGGTGCGCGACGTGCAGACCCTGGCCCTGGCCCGCTTCGGCATCGACCTCGACCGCCGCCTCATCTCCGTGGTCCAGATCGGCCCCGACCGCATCCGCGCCGAGGAAGACCGCCCGGCCATCCTGGGGGTCCACGAGATCCCCGAAGGCGCCCGCACCACGGTGGCGGTGACGCTGCGCTGGCACGCCGAGGAGTACACCGGCACGGCCACCGGGCCGGCGGCGGCCTCGGCCCGGCTGCGATTGGTGGGCGAGGCGGCCCTCCGGGCGGTCGAGCGCATCGTGGGAGACGAGGCCCTGGCCCTCGACGCCGTCGGCGCCCCGGCGGTGGGCATGCGCCGGGTGATCGTCGTCGTCGTGCTCAGCACCGGGCCGCGTGGCGAGGCCGTGGCCGTGGGCTCGGCCCTCAGCCAGGGAGACGACGCCGAGGCCACCGTCCGGGCGGTGCTCGACGCCCTGAACCGCCGCATCGGCCGGCCCGACTGAAGCGAGGCCCCGGGAGGCCGCCACCCGGCCCGCTAGGGTCCCCGCGATGCCGGCACCAGCCTCTGCCTCCTCTTCTCCCCCGGTTTCGGCCGCCGCCACCACCGGCGCCGTAGCCGTCACCCCCCACTACCTGGCCACGGCCGCCGCCCTCGAGATCCTCACCGCCGGGGGGAACGCCGCCGATGCCGCCATCGCGGCCAACGCCGTCCAGGGCATGGTGGATCCCACCACCTGCGGCCCGGGAGGCGACCTCTTCGCCCTCATCCACCGGCCCGGCGAGGCCACCCCCGACGCCCTCAACGCCTCCGGCCGGGGAGGCTCCGGCCTGGACGCCGCGGCGTTGCGCCTCGCCGGCCACGAGCAGTTCCCGCTGCGCTCGGCGGCGGCGGTGACCGCCCCCGGCTGCGTCGACGGCTGGCTGGCCCTCCTGGGGCGGCACGGCACCATGACCCTGCCGGCCCTCCTCGCCCCGGCCATCCGCGCCGGGGAGGAAGGCTTCCCGGCGTCGGCCGACCTGGCCGCCGCCCTCGAGCGGCTCGAGCCCATCATCGCCGCCCAGCCCTCGGCCGACGAGCTGTACCCCGACGGTCGGCCCCCCCGGGCCGGGGAGGTGCTTCGCCGTCCCCGCCTCGCCGCCACCCTGCGCGCCGTGGCAGGAGCCGGGCGCGAGGCTCTCTACGGCGGGCCCGTCGGAGCAGCAATCCACGCCGCCACCGGCGGCATCCTCTCCCCTGCCGACCTGGCCCGGGAGCACGCCGCCTGGGTCGAGCCCGTCGGGATCGATGTGTTCTCCCACCGGTTCTGGACGGTCCCGCCCAACAGCCAGGGCTATCTCACCGGCGCCGCCGCCTGGCTCCTGGAGCAACTCGGCCCGCCGGGCGACCCGTGCTGCCCCGCCTTCCACCACGCCGTGATCGAGTCCTACCGCGCCGTAGCCGGCGAGGCGGATCGACTCGTGGCCGACCCGGGGCACCTACCGGTGCCGGCCGGGCGCCTCCTCGACCCGGACCGCCTGCGGCCCCTGCTGGCGTCGATTCGTCCCGAGCGCGCCGCCCCGCGCCCGCCCGCCGTCCCCCTCCGGGGCGGCACCGCCTACCTGACGGTGCTCGACGCCGCCGGCATGGGCGTTTCGCTCATCCAGTCCAACTACTCCGGGATCGGCGCCGGCCTGTCCGCGGGAGGCACCGGGGTATGGCTGCACAACCGGGGAGCGTGCTTCACATTGGAACCCGGCCACCCCAACGAAGCCGCGCCGGGGAAGCGGCCCCGCCACACCCTCTCCCCCACGCTGTGGACCCGAGATGGCCGCCTCAGCCTGCTCCTGGGCACCCGCGGCGGGTACCAGCAGCCGCAGTACCTGCTGCAAATGGTGGCCCTGCTCTTCGCGGCCGGGCTGAGCCCGGCCGCGGCGCAAGCTCAGCCGCGCTGGCACATCGAGGAAGCGGCGGCGGACGGCGGATCAGTCGTCCTCGTGGAATCCCGGATGCCGGAAGATCTCGTCGCCGGGCTTCGCCGGCTTGGCCACGCGGCGACCGGCGGCCCCGCCCTCGCCGCCGGCTGGGGACCGGTGTCGGTCGTCTCGGTCGCGGCCGACGGGACCCGCGTCGGCGCCGCCGACCCTCGAGTGGCGACGGCTCGAGCGGCCGCCGACTGAGGGCCGGACCACGGCCCCCTCCGGGCCGTTGACCGGCGGCGCGGCGGCGGCCGGAGCCACCGCCAACTGCCGCAGGGCTTCCTCGGCCCGCAACCGGGAGACCCGCCCCAGCCAGGCAAACGCCACGGCCGCGCCGAGCAGCACGACGGCGGCAACGACCCCGGCGATCCATCCCTTCGAGCCGCCGGGGATGGCCCCGGAGTCGTCGAACAGGGCCTGGCGCCAACCCTCGTCGAGCACGGCCAGGCGATCGGGATCCGGATCGGCCAGATAGCCGGTGCCCTCCACCCCGGCCACGTAGTCGGCGAAGTCGCCCGCCCCGCCGTAGCCGAACTCGGGCTTCCAGAGGATGGGGTCCGATGTGGTGGAAACGCTCCACGGGAAGGGGGGCCACGGCTCTCGCAGGCCGATCTGCTGGCGGAGATAGAGGCTGTGGATGGCCTCGGTGGTGCCGGCGAGCCGCCCCAGGTACCACCCGATCACGTCGTCCCCGAAGGGCTGGGGGTACGAGCCCCCGCTCGCCCGCCACAAGGCCACGTGGATGAGCCCGACCACCCCGGCGTCCTGGAGGTAGCGGGTCATCCAGGCCGAGAGGGCGACCACCCCCTGTTCCCCGAAGGCGATGGCGCGCAGCGGCAGCCCCGGGTACCAGCCGAGGGCCTCGGCGTTGAGGTGGATCTCGTCGACGAAGATGCACACCTCGACGCCGCCCAGGGAGGCGATGTCGGCCTCGAGCCACTCCACGATCCGGGAGAACTCCCCGGCAAAGCGCTCGGTCAACTCCGCGTTGACCCCGGCGCCGAGCACCACCACCGGCCCGGAGGCCGCCTCGGTGTCGAAAGTGGTGGTGGGGAAGACGGCGGCACAGCCCGCCGCCTCCTGAGCGGCGGCGGGAGCGAGGAAGGCGGCGAGGACGAGAGCGGCGAGGAAGGGAGCGAGCCTGCGCATCGTGGGTCTCCGGCGGAGGTGAGCTCTCATGGTACCGGCCGACGCGGGACCGGTTCGCGGGGGCCATCCCCGGTAGACTCGACGGCGGAGGCTCCAATGAGACGACTGCTGCGCTTCCTCTTCTTCGCCGCCCTCCTGGCCGGTGTGGCCGCTGTTGCCGCCCGGGTCCGGGAGCGCCTCGCCGCCCCCGTCCCCCTGGGATCGGCGGGGGCCGAGACGACCGCCGGCGCCGCTGCCCTCGAGGAGCCACCGCCCGCCCCCGCGCCGACCCCGGCCACTCCGCTTGCCCCCGCCGACGACCTGGCGGAGGTCTGGGGCATCGGGCCCGTGTTCCGCGGCCGCCTCGCCGCCGTCGGCATCACCACCTTCGCCGTCCTGGCGGCGTCGGACCCGGCCGTGGTCGCCGCCGCCGCCGGGGTCCCCGAGGAGCGTGCCGCCGGGTGGATCGCCGAGGCTGCCGCCCGAGCCGCCGGCTGAAGCCCTCCGGTGCCCTACCTGACCGACCCCGGCGAACTGGCCGCTCTGCTCCCCGGAGAACCGCCCTACCGGGTGCGCCAGCTGCGCGAGTGGCTCTATCGCTCCCCGGTGCTGTCCGCGGCCGCCATGACCAATTTGCCCGCCGCCCTGCGCGCCCGCCTCGAGCCGCTGTGGCCGTTCACCGTGGAAGTCGAGCAGGAGGGCGATGGGGGCGGAACGGTGAAGTGGCTCATGCGCGCCCCCGACGGCGCCTCCTACGAGGCGGTGCTCATGGCTTACCCCCGGCGCACCACCCTCTGCCTGTCGAGCCAGGCCGGCTGCGCCATGGGCTGCACCTTCTGCGCCACCGGCCAGTTCGGCTTCGAGCGGCACCTGCAAGCCGGCGAGATGGTGGCCCAGGCCGCCTACGCCGCCGCCCGCCTGCGGGCCCGGCCCCTGCCGGGCGCCCCCGAGCGGCTGGGCAACGTGGTGTTCATGGGCATGGGAGAGCCGCTGGCCAACTACGAGAACCTCCGCGAAGCCCTGCGCCGCCTGATCGAGGAGATGGGGTTGTCGGCCCGATCGATCACCGTGTCCACCGTGGGAGTGGTGCCCGGCATCCTCCGCCTCGCCGACGAGCCCTGGCCGGTCACGCTGGCGGTGAGCCTGCACGCCGCCGACGACGACACCCGTGCCTACCTGGTGCCCCTCAACCGTCGCTACCCCATCGACGAGGTCGTGGCCGCCGCCCGCCGCTTCGCCGCCAGCAAGGGACGGCGCCTGACGCTGGAGTGGACCCTGATCGAAGGGGTCAACGACACCCCGGAGCAGGCGCGGGGCCTGGCCGCCATCGCCGCCGAACTGCGAGCCCACGCCAACGTCATCCCGCTCAACCCCACCCCGCAGACGCAGTTCCGGGCCCCGGGCCCCGAGCGGGTCCGGGCTTTCGTGGACCAGGCGCGGCGCGCCGGAGCCAACGTCACCCTGCGCGACACGAGGGGACGGGGCATCGACGCCGCCTGCGGGCAGTTGCGCTCCCGGCGGGCCGGAGCGGCTCGTTAGCCGAGGAACTGCCTAGCCGAAGAGGAACTCGAGCGGCCGCCAGACGCGAGCCGCCCAATCGTCCTCGAAGTGCTTCGCCGCCGGGTCCACGACCACGTCGAGGTCCTGCCCGTCGCGGAACCCTTTGGCGCGCAGGATCCCCAGCATGCGGTCCAGGCCGGGCTGCAACTCGGCGTCCAGGTCGACCCCTCCGTTGTCCAGGTAGATCTGGAAGGCCTGCTCCCCCGGCCACGCCGAGCGGGCCACCCGCCGGCACAACGGCTTCGGGAAGGCAGGGGACAGACAGCCCGCCTTGCCGAACACGTCGCCGTGGAGGAAGAGGGCCAGCAGGGAGATCAGGCCGCCCATCGAGGACCCCATGATGCCGGTCGCCTCCCGCCCCGGACGAGTTCGGTAGCGGGCATCCACCGTGGGTTTCAAGTCCTCGGCCAGGAAGCGCAGGTAGGCCCGGCCGGCCTTCGTGTCGCCGTACTCCTCCATTCGATCGGCGGTGCATTCGGCGCCGACGATGAGGATCGGCTCGATGCGGCCCGCAGCGATGAGCCCGGCGGCGACCTCGTCCACCTGCCAGTCCGCCCCGTAGGACGCCGTGGCCGGGTCCACCAGGTTGTGCCCGTCGTGCATATAGAGGACGGGATGGGGCCGGGCCGGGTCGAACCCGGGAGGCCGCCAAACGAAGACGCGCCGGGGCAGGATCCCAGGCGCGGTGAAGGTCTCCAGCTCATCGAGCTCGCCGACGACGCCGGGACGGCCGGTAGGGAGGAGGGGGGTTCCGGTCATGGCGGCGGGAGTGTACCGGCCGGGTCCCCGGCCCCTCCCCGCCGCATCGTCATTCGCAGAACCAGACCCCAGTTACAATCCCCCGGCCGCAGTCATGTCCAAGCCCCTTCGCATCGCCCTCATCGCCGCGCTCGTCCCCGTCGGGCTGGCCCTCCTCGTGGGCCTAGCCTTTCTCGGCGACCGCGCCGGCAACGGCGGCCAGGTGCTGGGCCGGGTGATGGTGGCCGACGTCGATCTCGGCGATCTCAGCGAGGCCGATGCCATCGCCGCCCTGCGCGGCCTCGAGGAACGCCTGCGCGCCGAGGCCGTTCCGGTGACCGTGGCCGGACGCACCTTCGCCCTCGACCCCGTCGCGGTCTCCCTCGACATCGACGAGGCCGCTCTCGCCGCCCAGGCCATGGAGCAGGGACGCGAAGGCCACCTGGGCAGTCAGTTCGCCTGGTGGTTCCGGCACTTCTTCGGGGATGAGGGCCGGATCCTCGAGATCCCCTACACCTACGACGAAGGCGCCCTGAACGAGATCATCGCCGACTGGGAGGTCGAGGGCATCGCTCACCCGCCCTTCCCCGGCGAGGTCACCGTGGCCGACGGCCGGGTGAGCTTTCGCCACCCCGAGGCCGGCGTCGGGATCGAGCGCCAGTCGGCTGCCGCCCTGCTCGGAGCCGCCCTCGGGGATCCTTCGCGCGCTGCGGTCGCCCTCACCCCGCGCGACCTTCCGGCCCCGCTCGCCGCCGAAGACATCGACGCCGTCGTGGCCGAGGCGGAGGGTCTGATCGCCGACGCCGTGACTCTGCGCAGCGCCCCGGCCTCGAGCGAGCTGGTGATCCCCGCCGCCGTCCTGGGCCGGTCGCTGCTGGTGAACCGCGACGACTCGGCCTTCCCGCCCACCTTCACCCTCTCCTGGGACCCGGCGCCCCTGGTGGAGTTCCTGGGGCCGGAGATCCCACGGCTCTCCACGGCCCCGGTGGACGCCGATCTGCTCATCGACGTGGAGACCGACGAGGTCACCATCGTGCCGAGCGTCGCCACCCTGGAGCCCGATCCCGAGGCGCTGCTGGTGAGCGTCGACATGGCGGCGCGCTCGGCGGACCGCACCGCCGGCCTCCGCTACCGGGAGGGAGCCCAGCCCGAGGTCACCACCGAGGACATCGAGGCCCTGGGGATCACGGGGCTCATCGGGGAGTTCACCACCCCCCACAAGTGCTGCGAGGCCCGGGTCACCAACATCCACCTCATCGCCGACGCCACCGACGGCGCCCTCGTGATGCCCGGGGAGGTCTTCTCCCTCAACGCCCACGTCGGCCAGCGCACCGAGGAGAAAGGCTACGTGCGCGCTCCGGCGATCATCATGGGCGAGCTGGATTGCTGCGACAGCCCGATCAACATCGGCGGCGGCACCAGCCAGTGGACGACCACCCTGTACAACGCCTCCTTCTTCGCCGGCCTCGAGGACGTGGACCACACCCCGCACTCGGAGTGGATCTCCCGCTACCCCGAAGGCCGGGAGGCCACCCTGGGCTGGCCCGCCCCCGACCTCAAGTTCCGCAACAACACCGGCCACGCCATCATCATCCGCGCCGTCTACACCGACACCTCGCTCACTGCCAAGATCTACGGCGACAACGGCGGTCTCGTGGTGGAGGCCGGGTTGTCCGGCCGGTACAACTACACGACCGCCATCACCCGCCACGTCGACAACGACGACCTGGAGTGCGGCACCGAGCGGGTGAAGACCAACGGGTCGGGCGGATGGTCGGTGGACGTCTACCGCTACATCACCTTCCCCGACGGGGAGCAGACCACCGAGAAGTGGGCCTGGCACTACACCGGGCTCTACAAGATCATCGAGCACGGCCCGGACTGCCCGGAGCCGACCCCCTAAGGCGCCGCCCCCGCCGGCGCCTCACCAGCGCAGCAGGATCGATCCCCAGGTGAAGCCGCTGCCGAAGGCAGCCAGGCACACCGTCATCCCCTCCTGCAACCGGCCCGCCTTCAGGGCCTCGTGCATGCCGAGCGGGATGGTGGCCGCCGTGGTGTTGGCGAAGCGGTCGATGGTGTTGAACACCCTCTCTGCCGGGATGCCCAGGCGCTCGGTGACGGCCTCGTTGATGCGCAAGTTCGCCTGGTGGAAGAGGAAGAGGTCGACGTCGCCCACCTGCATCCCGTTGGCCGCCACCGCCTCGACCACCGCCTCGCCCATGCGCTTCACCGCGTTGACGTAGACGGCCCGGCCGTTCATCTGGGGGAAGTGCAGCCCGCGTTCCAGGAGGTCGGGCGACAGGAAGCGCTCGTAGGCCATGCCCGGGGCGGGCAGCCACAGGTCGCCGGCCCCGGCGCCGTCGGCGTGGAGGTGGGTGCTCAGGATGCCCGGCCCCTCGTCCGGGCCGGCCTCGAGCACCACCGCCCCGGCGCCGTCGCCGAAGAGCACCGTCACATCCCGGCCCTCCGTCGACATGTCGAGGCCCTTGGAGTGCACCTCGGCCCCCACCACCAGGATGCGCCGGGCGAAGCCGGTCCGCAGGAACTGGTCGGCGATGGCAGCGGCGTAGATGAACCCGGTGCACTGCTGGCGCACATCGAGGGCGGGCTGTCCGGCGATCCCCAGCTTGGCCTGCAGGAAGCACGCCGTGCCGGGGAACTCGTGGTCCGGGCTCAGGGTCGCCAGGATGACCATGTCCAGCTCCGCCGCCGTGATCCCCGCCGCCGCCAGGGCCTCCCGCGCCGCCCCCAGGGCCAGGTCTGAGGTCGTCACGTCCGGCTCCACCCAGCGCCGTTCCTTGATGCCGGTCCGCTGGGTGATCCACTCATCGGAGGTGTCCATGACGGCCGCCAGGTCGTCGTTGGTGACGACCCGCGGCGGCAGGCAGGAGCCCACCCCGGTGATGCGCGCCCTGGTCAAGTGCCCCTCCCGGTCGGCGACGCCGGGAGGGTAGCCGAGGTGCCGCCGCCGCGGAGGTCCTCCCGGGCCCGGGGGTAGCATCGCCGGGCGCGACCAGGAGGCAGTATGAGCGGGGTCACCTTCTACCGCGAGCCGGACGCCGACCCGTCGGCCCTGAAGGACACCTGCGTGGCGGTGCTCGGGTACGGGAACCTGGGCCGGTCCATGGCCCTGAACCTCCGCGACAGCGGTCTCGGTGTAGTGGTAGGCAACATCGACGACGGGTATCGGCGGCAGGCGGCAGCCGATGGGTTCAAGACCCTCGACATCACAGACGCAGTGGCCGCCGCCGGCCTCGCCTTCGTGCTGATCCCCGACGAGGCCGTGCCGGAGTGCTTCGCCGCCGACATCCGCCCCCAGTTGCGCCCGGGCGCCGCCATCGCCTTCGCCTCGGGGTACGTGCTGGCCTACGGCCTCATCGAGGTGCCCGACTTCATCGATGTCCTGATGCTGGCACCCCGCATGCTCGGCGAGGAGGTTCGCCGCTCCTACCTCGACGGCACCGGCTTCTTCGGGTACGTGTCGGTGGAGCAGGACGCCTCCGGCGAGGCCACCCGGCGCCTGCTCGCCCTGGCCCACGCCGCCGGGTGCCTCCGCAAGGGGGCCATGCCGCTCAGCGCCCGCCACGAGGCCCTGCTCGACCTGCTCATCGAACAGACAGTCGGGCCCTACCTGGGGACCGCCATCCAGATGGCCTTCATGATGGGCGTCGGGGCCGGCCTCCCCGCCGAAGCCATGGTCCTCGAGATGTACATGTCCGGCGAGATGTCCCGCACCTTCCAGGCCTTCGCCGAGGTGGGCTTCATGGAGTCGGTCGGCTGGCACGGCGCGGTGGCCCAGTACGGCGGGTTCCTCCGCACCCTGGAAGTGGACCGTGAGGGGATGCACCGCATGTTCGGCGCCGTCCTCGAGGACATCCGCAGCGGGGGCTTCGCCCGCCGC
>JALOLI010000018.1 GCA_025456165.1 Acidimicrobiia bacterium
CCTCTCCCGGGCGGCGGCTTCGTCACGGGAGCGCGGCGCGTATCTTTGGCGGCAGCGAGCGATGGGAGTGGCATGCAGTGCCGACTCGGGCCACGGCGGCGGTTCGTTCTCCTTGCCGTTCTTGGTTCGCTTGGACTCCTCACGGGGGCGGCGGGAGCCGCGCCGGGGGCCGGGCCCGAGGGAGCCCGCAGTCCCCTGACCACGGATTTCCGGGTCAGTAGCTCGACGGCCGCGGGTGTCGGTCAGAGCGCCCCGGCAGTGGCCTGGAACGACACCGCCGACCAGTTCCTGGTGGTGTGGGAGGACACGCGGGACTGGTCGCGTGGGCAGGACATCTACGGCAGGCTGGTGAACGCCGCCGGATCTCCGCTGGGCAGCGACGCGCTCATCTGCGGCGCCAATGCCACCAAGTACGACTACTCCCCGGCGGTGGCCTGGAACACCACCCGCAACGAGTATCTGGTGGTCTGGCAGGACTACCGCAACCAGTTGACGAGCGGGTCCGATATCTACGGCCGGCGGGTCAACGCCGCCGGGGTCCCTCAGGGCGCCGACTTCCGCATCAGCGGCAGCGGCGCTACCGGCAATGAGTCGACTCCGGCGATCGCCTGGAACTCTGTGCGCAACCAGTACCTGGTGGTGTGGGCCGACGATCGTGCCTGGACTTCCGCGGTGCACGGCCGGCGACTGCGCGCCGACGGAGCCCGTCTGGGGGAGGACTTCCTCATCCCGGCGAGCGCCTGGCATCACGCCCTCGCTCCGGCCGTGGTCTACAACGCCACGCGCAACGAGTACTTCGTGGTGTGGGAGGACTGGCGCAACGTCTTCGACATCTATGGGCGCCGGGTGCGCGCCAGCGGCAGCCCAGTGGGAACCGACCTGCGCATCAGCGCCGCCGGTGCCGAAGCCTTCAACCCGGCGTTGGCCTGGGACGGCGTCAACAACCGCTACCTCGTGGTCTGGGAGGACTCCCGTGACGAGGCCGGGCGCGGCTTGGACGTCTATGGGGCCAGGGCGAACGGCAAGGCGACGGCGGTTGGGATCGAGCGCCGCTACAGCGGCTCCGGTGCCGTGAAGGACGACGTCGACGCGGCCGTGGCCTTCAGTGCCGCCTCCAACCGTTACCTGGTGGTCTGGGAGGATCACCGCAACTTCGCCCAGAACGAAACGGAGATCTTCGGGCGCCGGGTGGCGGCCTCCGGTATCGCCTCCGGCGACAACTTCCGGGTCAGCGACGCCGGGGCCACCATCGACAAGGAGGGCCCGGCGCTCGCCTGGAACGATGACGCCGATCAGTACCTGGCGGTGTGGGGCGACAACCGGGATTTCGCGACCACCTTCTGGGACATCTACGGGAGGCTGGTCGGCGGGTGAGGGCGACGGCGCTCAGGCCGGCGGGTAGCCGAAGCGGGCCATGGCTCGCCGGCAGACCCGCTCGACCGTGGCCAGGTCGGCGGGCTGCAGGTCCTCGCGCCAGCGGCCCAGACTCGAAGTGAACGGCTCCCGCCCCACCGCCGGGGCGTTGTTGTGGCGGGTGTTGTGAACGCTCGCCTTCGAGTCCCAGTAACGGCGCACCTCGTCGCCGTACTCGAGGCCCAGGAGGCCGAAGATGCGGGCGTACTGCGGCTCCGGGTCGGCCACCAGGTCCTCATAGCGCACCGTCAGGGTGCGGCTCGGGTGGAACCGGGCGAATCGGGTGAACCGTTCGTAGTAGTCCCGCCAGTGCGTGGCCATGCGTTCCACGGACCGCTTGAAGCCGCGCCCCAGCTGCGAGGCGACGACGTCGCGAGGGTCGCGCACGATGCAGAGGAAGGCGCTGTCGGGGAACGTACGGTGGAAGATCCCGAAACGCGAGGTCTGCACCTTGAAGCCGGTGAGGCCGGTGCCCTCTCTCTCTCGCTTGCGCTCGACGACGACCATGGCGAGGCGGGCGGCCTTGCGGGTGCCGGTCGCATCGGCGCGCCCCGCCGCCGCCTCCGCCTCGAGCAGGTCGGCGACCTCCTCGGGCCCTACCAGGGCCCACCCCGAGTGGATGACGAACAGCCCCAGCTCGGCGGTCGCCGGGTCGCGGCGCAAGACCGCCGCGGGATCGGCGGGGTCCTCGGCGAGGGCCCGCCGCAGCAGGGCCGCCGCCGCCGGGAGTGCGGGCAGCCCCGAGGGCACCAGCTCGTAGCCCATCGAGATCCGGGGGTGGGAGTCGAGGATGGTGGCGAGCAGGGTGGTGCCCGAGCGGGAGTAGCCGCAGACGAAGGCGTGGCGCATCGGCTCCATCTTGCCAGGCCCGGTGGCTCCGGCGGCCATTAGGGTGGGGGCATGCTGCCCCTCGGCCTCTCCGACGTCCAGGCGGCGCGGCCGCTGGTGGCGCCGCGGGTCCACCGCACCCCCCTGGTCGCCAGCCGCACCCTGTCGGAGCGCCTGGGCATCCGGGTGTCCCTGAAGCTGGAGGTCTTCCAGAAGACCGGTTCCTTCAAGCCGCGCGGTGCCTTCAACCAGCTGCTGCACCTCGATCCGGAGCAACGCAGCCGCGGCGTCGTCGGGGTCAGCGGGGGCAACTTCGCCCAGGGCCTGGCCTACGCCGGCCGGGAGCTGGGGGTGCCGGTCACCATCATCGTCCCCGAGGGCACCCCGGCGCACTACATCGCCGCCACCCGCGGCTACGGCGCCGAGGTCGAGTCGGCTCCTTCCATCGCCGAGGCGTTCTTCCGGGCCGATGCCTACCGGGCGGCGGGGAAGGCCTCGCTCCATCCGTTCGACGACCCGCGGATGATGGCGGGCAATGGGACCCTGGGCCTCGAGGTGGTGGAGGATGCCCCCGACCTGACCGACCTGTTCGTGAGCATCGGCGGGGGGGGATTGATGGCCGGGGTGGCCGCGGCGGTCAAGGGCCTGCGGCCCGGGGCGCGGGTCTGGGGCGTGGAGACCCTGGGCTGCCACGCCATGCGCCTGGCGCTGGACCTGGGCCGCCCGGTGGAGATGAAGCCCACCTCCATCGCCAAGACCCTGGCCGCCCCCTGGGTATCGGCCGGCACCCTGGCGGCGGCGCAAGCCTGGCTGGAGGATGTGTTGGTGGTCCCGGACGCCGCCGCGGTGGCAGCCCTGGTGCTGCTGCTGGAGCGGGCGAAGGTACTCACCGAGCCGGCGGCGTCTTGCACCCTGGCCGCCGCCGAGGCGGTGCGGGGCCGTCTCGGGGAGCACGTGGTCCTGGTGCTGTGCGGGGGCAACGCCGTGCTGTCCGATGTGGCCGCCTGGCGGGAGCGCTACGGGGTCTGAGGCTCAGCCCAGTGGGGCGAACAGGTCCACCGGGTTCCCGTCGGGGTCGAGCACTGTGGCGTAGCGCTGGCCCCAGAAGGCGTCGAAGGGCTCGAGGCGGTTCTCGTGGCCGGCGGCTACCAGGGAGGCGTGGCGGGCGTCGACCTCCGCCGGGCTATCGCACAGGAAGGCGAGGGTGATGCGGTGGCCGCCCGTCGGGGGCTCCCACGCCGAGAAGGAACGCACTAGGTCGATGGTGTCGAACATGAGCCGCAGGCCGCCCGGAAGGGTTGCCTCGGCGTGCCCCTCGGAATCGGCCTCCGGGGAGATCACCAGGCCGAGGGAGCGGTAGAAGTCCAGAGTGCGGCCCATGTCCTGAACCACCAGGCCGAGGGCATCGAAGCGGGGCATGGGAAGACCTCCTTGGTGGAGCGCCATCCTACGGAGTCGGGTTTGCTGCACCGCTCGGCGAGACGAGAGTCGGTGCGGCGCATCCGGCGGCGGGGGATCTCGGTCTCCAGGCGGCGGATGCGGGGGTGCAGCGAGCCGACGCCGGCGATCAGGGTGGTGCCGACGCTTCCGTCGGCCCGCCCCAGGGGCTGACCGAGCGCCCCCCGGCCGAGCCAGGGGCTTCAGCAATCGAACATATGTTCGATTATGCTGCGAGGTCCGCATGGCCCGCTACGCCGAGTTGCACTGCCACAGCAACTTCTCCTTCCTGGACGGGGCTTCCCACCCCAGCGACCTGGTGTGGCGGGCGTCTGAACTCGGCTACACCGCTCTGGCGATCACCGACCACCACGGCTTCTACGGCGCACCCCGATTTCGCCTGGCGGCAGAAGGGACCGGGCTGAAGACGGTGTACGGGACGGAGGTGGGGCTGAACCAGGACCTCCCCCTCCCGGCGAAGCCGGGAGGGGGTTGGGGGGAGGGCGAGAGCGCGGCCGAGGTCCGGCGCGATCTTGCCCCCTCCGCGGCCGGCTGCGCCGGCCGCGCCTCCCCCGCCGCCGCGGGGGAGGCCAGATGGGGGCGCGATCTTGCCCCCTCCGCGGCCGGCTGCGCCGGCCTCGCCTCCCTCGCCTCCGCGGGGGAGGCCAGAAGGGGGCGCACCCACCGTATGCACGGAACCAAGCCTCTGAGACTCCCTCCCACCGACCACCTGGTCCTCCTGGCCCCCGACCCGGCGGGGTACGCCGCCCTCTCCGGCCTGGTTACCCGCGCTCAGTTCCGGGGGGAAAAGGACCGTCCCGTCTACTCCTGGGAGGACCTGGCGGAGGCCGCGGCGGCGGGGCGCCTGGTGGCCCTCACCGGGTGCCGGCAAGGGGCGGTGCCGCGAGCCGCCCAGGAGGGGGACCTCGAGGGGGCGATGCGAGCCGCGGCCCGTCTGCGCGCGGTGTTCCCCGCCCGCCTCTTCGTGGAGTTGTGGCACCACGGCATGCCCGAGGACGACCTCCGCAACGACGTGCTGGCCGAGGTGGCCGGCCGCCTCCGCCTGCCTCTGGTGGCCACCAACAACGTGCACTACCACGACCGCTCCCAGGCCGACCTGGCCGAGGTGCTGGCCGCCGTCGGCGGGCGCCGCCCCCTTGAAGAGGGGCACGGCTTCTGGCCGGCCACCGACGAGCGCCACCTGAAGTCGCCGGAGGAGATGGCCCGCCGCCTCGCCCGCTACCCGGGGGCGGTGGACCGGGCCGCCGACCTGGGGGAGGCCCTGGCCTTCGACCTGCGCCTGGTGGCCCCCCGCCTGCCCGACTTCCCCATGCCGGGCGCCTTCCGCAACGAGATGGACTACCTGCGCCATCTGGTCCTGGAAGGCGCCCGCGAGGTGTACCCGGGGGAGGGCCCGGGGGCCGTGGCCCCGGCGGCCCTGGCCCGCCTGGAGCACGAACTGGCGGTGATCGGGGAACTGGGCTTCCCCGGCTACTTCCTGGTGGTGTGGGACATCGTGTGCTTCGCCCGGGGGCGGGGCATCTACTGCCAGATCCGCGGCTCGGGCGCCGACTCGGCGGTGTGCCGCTGCCTGGGGGTGACCCGGGTGGACCCCATCCGCCTCGGCCTGCCCTTCGAGAGGTTCCTGTCGGCGGAGCGGGGCCGGCCCCCCGACATCGATGTGGACTTCGAGGCGGAGCGGCGCGAGGAGGTCATCCAGTACTGCTACCAGCGCTACGGCCGGGAGCGGGCGGCCATGGTGGCCAACGTCATCACCTACCGGGCCCGCTCGGTGCTGCAGGACGTGGGCAAGGCCTTCGGGCTCACCCAGGCCCAGGTGAACGGCCTGACCAAGTACCTCGACACCCGCCGCACCGAGGCCATCCCCGAGTTCGTGGATCTGCCCTCGGGCCTCAGCGGCCGCCTGATCCTCGACGCCTGCCGCCGCCTCGACGGCTTCCCCCGCCACCTGGGCATCCACTCCGGCGGGATGGTGATCGCCGACCGCCCCCTGTGGGAGGTGGTGCCGCTGGAGTGGGGGCGCATGGAGGACCGCTCGGTGCTGCAGTGGGACAAGGACGACTGCGCCTCCATGGGCATCGTCAAGTTCGATCTGCTCGGCCTGGGCATGCTCAACGCCCTGCACCTGGCGGTGGACGCCATCGAGGAGGTGCACGGGGTGCGCCTCGACCTGGCCGCCATCCCCCAGGAGCCGGCCATCTACCAGATGCTCACCCGGGCCGACACCGTGGGGGTCTTCCAGGTGGAGTCGCGGGCGCAGATGGCCACCCTGCCCCGCATGAAGCCGAAGACCTTCTACGACCTGGCCATCGAGGTGGCCCTCATCCGCCCCGGCCCCATCCAGGGGCACTCGGTGCACCCTTTCCTGCGCCGCCGCAACGGCGAGGAGGAGGTGCGCTACCCCCACCCGGCCACCGAGCCGATCCTGGCCAAGACGCTGGGGGTGCCGGTCTTCCAGGAGCAGTTGATGGAACTGGCCCGGGTCTGCGCCGGCTACACCCCGGGCCAGTCCGACCGCCTGCGCCAGGCGATGACCCACAAGCGCTCCGATGAGGAGATGGCCAAGCTGCGCTCCGAGACCTACGCCGGCATGGCGAGCCGGGGCATCACCGGTAAGGCCGCCGACGAGATCTGGGAGAAGCTGCAGGGGTTCGCCTCTTTCGGCTTCCCCGAGAGCCACTCGGTGTCCTTTGCCTACATCGTCTACATGTCCTCCTGGCTGCGGGCCCACTGGCCCACCGAGTACCTGGCCGGGCTGCTCAACGCCCAACCCATGGGCTTCTACTCGCCGAACTCGCTGGTCGCCGACGCCCGGCGCCACGGCGTGGTGGTGCTGCCTCCCGAGGTGAACGAGTCGGCTTTCGACTGCACCGTGGTTCCCCTGGCCGCCGACGCGGATGATGTGGTGACCGTGGCCGGGCTGGCCTGGCGGCGGGGGCGGGGCCTGCGCGACGACGCGGTGCGCGCCGCCACCGCGGTGCGCCTGGGCCTGCGCTACGTGCGGGAGTTGGGTGAGGCCGAGATCACCCGAATCGAGGGGGCCCGCTTCGTCGGCGGCCCCTTCACCGGGGTCGTGGACCTGGCGCAGCGCACCGGCCTGAAGGTTGAGGGTCTCGAGGGCCTGGCCGCCGCCGGGGCGCTGGCGAGCCTGGGGGTGGAGCGGCGCGAGGGGATGTGGGCGGCGGGGGCCCTGGCCGGGATGGGCCCGGGGCGGCTCGCTCTTGCCGAAGGGGCCGAGGCGCCCCCACTGGCGCCCATGACCCCGGCCGAGGAGGCCCAGGCCGATCTCTGGTCTACCGGTGTTTCGGTGCGCCACCCGGTGGAGTTCATCCGGGAGTGGCTGGCCGGGCGGGGGTGCCTGACCATCGCCGAGGTGCTGGCCGGCCGGCACGGGCGCCGGGTGGCGGTGGGCGGCCTGATCACCCATCGCCAGCGGCCCATGACCGCCAAGGGGGTCATCTTCCTGAACCTGGAGGATGAGACGGGCCTGCTCAACGTGGTGGTGCTCCCCGGGGTGTGGGAGGCCAATCGGGAGGTGGCCCGCAAGTCGGTGGGGGTGGTTCTCGAGGGGGTGGTGGAGTACCGCGACGGGGTTACCAATCTGGTCGCTCGCCGCTTCCACCCCTGGCCGGAGGAGGTGCGCGATGTGCGCGCCCGCAACTGGGCGTACTGGGGGAGGTGAGCCGGGCGCGGCCTCCCCCCGGCGAAGGGGGAGGCGCGTCCCCAGGGCGCGGAGGGGGAAGCAAGCGTGACATCGCCTGGTGCGGGGTCGTCAGCCCTCGCAGGCCAGCAGCACCGGGCCTCCCCGGCAGGTGTCGCGGCCGGCGCCGCCGTCGAGGGTGTCTATGCCACCGCCGCCGGACAGGTCGTCGTCGCCCCCGGCGCCGCGCAACTCGTCGTCGCCGGTCCCTCCCAGCAGCACGTCGCCGTCGGGGCCGCCGAGGAGGAGATCGTCCTCGTCGTCGCCGCAGAGGCGATCGGGGCCGGTGCCACCCATGAGGAGGTCGGGCCCGCGACCCCCGGCCAGGAAGTCGGCGCCGGCGTCCCCCGCGAGACGATCGGCGCCGTCGTAGCCGTAGAGGCGGTCGTCGCCCGGGCCTCCGTGCAGGGCGTCGTCGCCGGTGCCCCCGTAGAGGCCGTCGGCTCCCTCCCCACCCCGCAGGGTGTCCCCGTCGGCCTGGCCCTCCAGGAGGTCGTCTCCGGGGCCTCCGTCGAGCAGGTCGGCTCCGGTCCCGCCCTGGAGGCGATCGTCCCCGGCGCCACCAAAGACCCGATCGTCTCCGGCTCCGGCCACCACGGTGTCGTCACCGTCGCCGGCGCACACCAGGTCGTCGCCGTCACCGGCGGAGATGACGTCGTCGCCCCCGCGGCCGACGATCACGTCGGGCCCGGGGGTGCCGGTGAGCATGTCGGGGCCGGCGGTGCCCACGATGGTGGCCACCTTCCCTTCGCACACGAGCGCCGGCCACGGGGTGGGGCTGAGGGTGACTCCCGCCGCGCCGAGCAGGGTGACCCGGTCGGTCGAACGATCGAGGGACGCTTCCAGGTCCCGCTGGTAGGTATCCGGGCCGTAGGCCAGGGCGTGGGCCACCGGGGTCACCGCCTTGGTGGTGGGGTGCACCCAGGTGGGGGTGTACTGCGTCGCGGTGACCAGGAAGCGGCCGCCCATCTCCCTCACCGTGAAGTGCACCATGACCCCGTCCTCGGTGCCGGTGTGCCCACCGAAGGTGCGCATGTTCGACAGCTGGTTCCCCATGCCGTAGACGACCACCTCGCTGTTCACCCGCCCGATGGGTTGCACCACGTGCACGTGCGTCCCGAGGATCAGGTCGATGTCGGGGGAGCCGAGGAGGCGCTCGGCCAGGTCGATCTGGGCGGCGGTCGGCCGCACCTGGTACTCGTTGCCCCAGTGGAGGCTGACGATCACGAACTCGGCGCCGTGCTCCCGAGCCCAGCGGGCATCGTCGAGGATGGCGTCACCGTCGCCGATGAGGTTGACCGCCCACGGCTTGTCGGCCGGGGCAGGGATGCCGTTGGTGCCGTAGGTGTAGGAGATGTGCCCCACGGTGACCCCGTTGGCCTGGTACAGGCTGGGGAGGCGCTCGGCTTCGCTCCGCGCCGACCCGGAGTGGGCGATGCCGGCGGCGTCGAGCAGGTCCAGGGTGTCGCTCACCCCGGTGAAGCCGTGGTCGAGAGTGTGGTTGCCCGCCGTGGAGCAGGCGTCGTAGCCGGCGAAGGCGAGGGCGTCGGCCACCTCGTGGGGGGCGTTGAAGAGGGGGTAGTACGACAGGCCCGTGTTGCGGGGGTCGAGGGCGCCTTCGAGGTGGCAGATGGCAAGGTCGGCTTCGCCTACCCACGGCTCGATGGGCGCCAGCATGGGGGTGAAGTCGTAGACGTTGGCCCCGGGGGCGTTGGCGTCGGCGATCTGGGCCAGCGTGCGGTGGATGAGGATGTCGCCGCCGGCGGTCAGGGTGAACGAGCGGCCGGCCGCGCCGGCAGGCGCGCCGGGCAGTCCGCTCAGCAGCGCCAGCGCCACCACGCCCAGGACGATCCGACGCACCACGACTCCCATTCGCCGGTGCCACGCTAGGCGGGTGAGCGGAGCGAGTGCGGCCCGGCGAGCCCGGCCGCGTTCAGCCGCGCGGCGGGCAGGAGGCGCCGACGCGGTGCTGGTCGACGACGCCGTGGCTCACGGAGTGGAAGGCGAGGGTCATCCCGGCGTCGCAAGCCTCGACCACGAGCGTCCCGTGGCCGGCGTTGTAGCGGGCGGCGCTGCCGGCCACCGGGATCCCGAAGGAGCTGATGTCCCCGCCGCCGAGCCCGATCACCAAGTAGGGCATCGGAGCGCCGTTGCCGTCGTCATCGCGCATCACCCGCTCGTACACATGGGCGTGTCCCGAGAGCACGGCGTCTGCTCCCCAGGCCTCGTAGGGCCACTGCATCCAGTCCGACGAGCCCGCCGACGAGAAGGGCGGGAAGTGCACCACCACGATCTGCCAGGGTGTGGCGGAGGTGGCCAGGCCTCCCTCCAGCCAGGAGCGCTGCACCTCGGTCTGGGTGTAGCCGTCGAGGATGAAGAACTGCACCGGGCCCCAGACGAAGTCGTAGTAGCGCTCCGTCCCCGAGGTCGAGACGAAGCTCGCTCCCGGCAGGGTGAAGTAGTCGAAGTAGGCCGACCCGGCGCCGCCGTCGGTGTAGTCGTGGTTGCCGAGGGCGGGGAAGAACCGGTTGCTCGGGGACCCCGGGCCGTAAGCCCCTCGGTAGGCCCCGATGAAGGCCGAGTAGTAGGCGCCTACCAGCCTGTCGTAGGTGCCGGGCCACTGGATGTTGTCGCCGGCGGTCACGATGAAGTCCACCCCAAGCGAGGCGACGAGTGACGCCACCGCGGCTTCGGCTGCGTTGCCGACTCCGTAGTCGCCGAAGGCAGCGAACCGGATCGTGGGGCTGCCGGTCCCAGAGGTGGCGGTGGCGGTGGTGGTGGTTTGGGTGGTGGCCTGGCCGTCGGTGGCGGTGAGTTGGAAGGTGTAGGTGCCGGGTTGGGGGAGGTAGGCGGTGGTGTCGGGGGTGTTGGGGTTGTTGATGGTGGCGGTGGCGGGGCCTTGGATCTGGGCCCAGGTGACGGTGACGGTGGCGGGGGGGTTGGGGAGGCCGTCGTCGCTGATGGTGCCGTCGAGGGTGATGCTGCCGGGGGCGGTGATCAGGGCGGGGACGGCCGCCGCGGTGACCTGGGGCGGCTGGTTGACGGGCCCGCTGCCGGCCTGGTAGTCGATGTGGAGCAGGGGGGCGGCGGAGCGGCTCCCTTCGTAGGCTTCGGCGACCCGTTTCCCGCTGCCGGAGAAGACCAGGGCCACAGAGTTGCCTGCCGACCAGTCGGGCCGGTCGACGAGGGACTGGAGGATTGCGGCCAGGTCGGGGGTGCGCTGGTCGGCGCCGGCGGCGCCGACGGTGTTCCAAGCCGCCGGGCTCCAGGCGACGGCGGCTGAGGTGAGAGGCCGCAGGGTGACCCCGTAACGGCCGGCAAACGCCGCCGGGTTCCCCTCGGCCACCCCCCGGATCTGCAAGGTGGTAGCCGTGCTGCTGCTTTCGTCCACGGTGAACTGCACCCAGGCGGCCACGATCCGCGCCCCGGCAGGAACCCCCACCCCCCGGAAACGGACCCCCACCGTCTGCCGCCCCCCATCTTCGGTCAACTCCAGATCCGAAGACCCCGCAGACAACGAACCATCAGCCCGCTCCTCCACATCATCACCCCCCACCCCCACCCGCACCTCCACCGCGGCCGGGGCCGAGGAGTCGGCGGGAGCATCCGGGGCGGCCACGATGAGGGCGGCGGCGAGCAAGGCGAGAGCCAGGAGGCCTCGGCGAGCCCGGCCGCGCGATCGGCCCCGGCGCG
>JALOLI010000204.1 GCA_025456165.1 Acidimicrobiia bacterium
GTACATGTTCGAGGTGGTGTGGGGAGCCCGGTGCCCCATGTAGTAGCGGTAATCGAGGGTCTGGCGGCGGTGGCCGAAGTAGGCGCCCAGCACCCGGGCGTCGGCCCCGGCGCCATCGAGCTCGAAGCGCAGGTGGAGGCGGGCGCTCGCCCCGCCCAGGCCGGCCTCGGCCAGCACCAGGGAGGAATCGCGGGCTGCTGTCATGGTCTGGTGGGCGAAGGCTCGCGTGGCGTCGCCCCACTCCTGCACCACGGTCAGGGAGAGGCGCGCATTCTCCCCGGCCGCCACCTCGACCTGGGGCACGGCCACGAGAGGCACCCCGTCGGGCGAGCGGTAGTGGAGGACGACCGCCCCCTCGGCGCCGTCCTCGGCCACCACGGTGAGGCGAGGCAGGGCCAGCGACTCTGCCCGGGTGGCCTGGAACTCCACCAGCACCGGCCCGGCCAGGCGCTGTCCCCGGGAAAGGTGGAGGAACACCCCGTCGGAGGCGAAGGCGTGGTGCGCGGCGGCGAAGCGGTCGAGGCGGGGGCCGGGCCCGGAGCGGAAGAGCTTCCGGAGGGCTGCGCCGTCGGCCGGCAGCGCCGCCGCCAGAGAAGCGAGGCGCACCCCGTCGGCCGCCTCCACCGACACGGTGTGGCCGTCCACGCTGACGGCCCGGCCGGACAGGCCCCCCAGGGCGGCGGCAAGAGCGGCGTCGGGCGGCAGGGGGGTTCCCGGCGTCGCGGCGAGGCCGAGGGAGTCGAGATCGACTTCGATCTCCACGTAGCGCCATTCCTCCTGGCGCGCATCGGGCATCGCCAGCGTGGTGAACGCGTCGTAGCCTGCCGCGGCCGAGGGGCGGGCCCACTCGGGAAGGGCGGCGGCGACGCGGTCGAAGGTCTGCTCGGTCAGGGGTAGCAAGCCGGGCCTCTCGGGGACGCCGCCACTCTATTCCGCGCGGGCCGCGTACCCCAAGGCCCCGCCCAGGCGCTCCCCGGCGGCGGCGAGCACCCCGTCGAGCATCACCTCAGTCAGGCGCCCGGTGAAGGTGTTCTGCTGGCTGGGGTGGTAGGAGCAGAGGACGGCCGGCCCGCCCGTCTCGACCAGAAGGCCGTGGGCGAAGCGAGGACGGGGCCGGGGGAAGTCGCCGCCCACTGCCGACAGCAGATGCCGGGCCTCCTCATACGCCACCGCCCCCAGGCAGAGGATCACCCGGACCTGGTCGAGCCGGCGGTACTCCTCCTCCAGCCAGGAGCGGCAGGCAGCCCGTTCCCCGGCGGTGGGATGGTTGGCCGGAGGGGCGCAGCGCACCGGTGCGGTGATGTAGGCGTCGCGCAGTTGCATCCCATCGCCCCGGTGGCGGCTCTCCGGCCGGTCGGCGAACCCGGCGCGGTGCAGTGCCCGGTACAGCCAATCGCCGGAGCGGTCGCCGGTGAACATGCGCCCGGTGCGGTTGGCCCCGTGGGCGGCCGGGGCCAGGCCCACCACCAGCAAGCGGGCCCGGGGATCGCCGAAGCCGGGAACCGGCCTGCCCCAGTACTCCTCGGCGGCGAAGGCGGCCCGCCGCTCGGCGGCCACCTGCTCGCGCCAGGCCACCAGGCGGGGGCAGCGGCGGCACTGGACCAGGCGGTCGTTGAGGCCGGCGAGAGGGTCCACGGCCGTCACCCTAACGACGCAGACCCGGCTGCCACGCTCCGTAGCTGCATCCTGCTCCTCGCGTTCGCCGCCAGCAATTGGAGAAGGGCGCCCTGACCTGGGAAAACCCCGCAGCCGAGTAAGCGCTTTCCTGATGTGCTGGGGTCAACCTCCCCTTTGCGTGGTCACTATCCGTCGTGATACGGTGTTCGGGCTCAGCGGAGGGGAGGCCCGCAGGGTGGCCAAGAACCTGCGCGACATCTCGGGCATGTCCGATGCCATCGGCCGGTATCTCGAGTCCGTAGCCGAGCACGACCTCCTCACCGCCGATGAGGAAGTCCGGTTGTCCCGGGCGATGGAGCAGGGGCGCCGGGCGCAGCACCGCCTCGAGTGCGATGCCTCGCTGTCCCCTACCGACCGGGCCCGCCTCTACCGGGTGGCCCACGAGGGGGACGAGGCCAAGGCGGAGTTCATCCGCTGCAACCTGCGCCTCGTCATCTCCATCGCCAAGCGCTACAACGGAAGGGGCCTCGACCTCCTCGACCTGGTCCAGGAGGGAAACCTGGGCCTCATCCGCGCCGTGGAGAAGTTCGACTGGCGCAAGGGTTTCAAGTTCTCCACCTACGCCACCTGGTGGATCCGCCAGGCCATCACCCGGGGCCTGGGCAACCAGGGCCGCACCATCCGCCTGCCGGTGCACATGGTGGATGTGGTGCGCACCGTCCAGGAGACGGCGCTGACCCTGTCGGAGCGCCTGCACCGCCCGGCCACCCTCAAGGAGATCGCCGAGATCAGCGGCCTCGACCTGGAACGGGTGGAACTGGCGCTGGAGGCTCCGGGCGACACCGTGTCCCTCGACCGGCCGGTGGGGACCGACGGCGATGCCGATCTGGTGGACTTCGTGGAGGACGACACCGCCGCCGACCCCTTCGCCTTCGCCGCCGAGCGCTCTGCCCGCCGGCACCTGGAGGAGGCCATGTGCCTGCTCGATCCGCGCGAGCGCGAGGTGATCGTCCTGCGCTACGGCCTCGACGGCAGCCTACCCCGCACCCTCTCGGACGTGGGGAAGCAGTTCGCCCTCACCCGGGAGCGCATCCGCCAGATCGAGGGGCGGGCCCTCTCCAAACTGCGCCACCCCTCCTGCCACCTAGACCTCGAGAGCCTGCTCTAGAAGAGACGCAGGGCGTTGCCCTCCACGCCGCGGAGGGCGTCGTAGTCCACCTCGAAGCAGGTGATGCCGCGGGCCGCCGCCAGGGTGCGGGCCTGGGGCGCCACCGCCTGCGCCACCAGGATGCCTCGCACCGGGGCCAGCGCCGGGTCCCGATTGAGCCGCTCCAGGTAACGGGTGAGTTGCTCCACCCCGTCGATCTCCCCTCGCCGCTTCACCTCGACCGCCACCACCTGGCCGCCGGGGTCGCGACAGAGGAGGTCCACCGGCCCCAGGTCGGTGGGGTACTCCCGGCGCAGCAGGCTCAAGCCCTCCTCGATCACTTGCGGGGCATCGGCCAGGAGGCGCTGCAATTCGGCTTCCGCCATGTCCTTGGTGAGCCCGGGGGCGACTCCCAGGGGATGCTCGGTGTCGCTGAGCACCTCCTCGAAACGGATCACCAGGCGCTCCCCCGCCCGATTGGTGACCACCCACTCCCCCTCGCCTTCCTCGAGGTGGTTGGGGGCGTTCATCCAGTTGAGCGGCTTGTAGGCCCCCCCGTCGGAGTGCACCGCCACGCAACCGTCGGCCTTCACCATGATGAGGCGAACTGCCAGAGGGAGATGAGCGGACAGCCGGCCGGTGTAGTCCACCTCGCAGCGGGCGACCACCAGACGCATGCTCCCGTCCTCTCCACCTCGGCGTTCCGGGCCCGCCGAGGATACCGCCGCGGGGCCGGGGAAAGGGCGGGCCGAGGCGATCCTCCTAGGGACCACCATCGCGTATGGTGCAGGGTCGTTGCAGTCCCGGGAGCACCGGAGGAAACCATGACCACCCTCGCCGATCGGCCGAACACCGCGCTCCTCGTCGTCGACGTGCAGAACGGCGTCGTCGGCGGGGCCCACGAACGCGAC
>JALOLI010000205.1 GCA_025456165.1 Acidimicrobiia bacterium
ACCCCGCACTACCTTCTCCGGCCGCGAAGGAGGCCCGCAGTGATCCCGCTCAACCGCCCCAAAGACGATCCGTGGAAGCTGAAGACCCCGCCCGGCACGTCGGAGTACACGATCCACACCGACGAACGGGACGGCATCCCCGTCCTGGTCTGCACCGTGGGGACCACGGTCCTGCTCTACGACGCCCGCTGCGTCGGCGACCTCCACGAGATGCTGAGACAGGCGGGAGGCTGGGTCGAGCTGGGGGGAGCCGACGAGCAGAAGCCGGCGAAGGAGGGGACGGTGGAGGCCTGGGGCCGGTCCCCCGACAACCCGGTTGGTGGCTGGTACGGTCTCAAGAAGGGACTCCGCGGCCGGTTCGGGGTCTACCTGCCTCCCCTGCTGGAGGAGCTGGGCCTGTGCGAGTTGGAGCACAACCCGAAGAACAACCGCATGCGAGCCGGGTGAGCCTGTGGGGGCTCCCGGCGTGGCGGACGCCGCGTCGGCACGCGCCCCACGCTCATCGCTGCTTGGCGGTGACCTCGGCCAGCCGGGCCCGGACGATCTCCTTCACCAATGCGGCGGGCAGGGGCTTCTCCGGCGTGAACTGGATCGTGCCTTTGCTCGTAGTGAATGGGGCCAGCGCCGCTTCGTGAGCCGCGATCAGCGCGGGATCCAGGGGGTAGAAACCGCAGTGCGCCCTGAAAGCCGCGTAGCAGACGAGGGGCTTCCCGTGCGCCACGAAGGCCGGCACGCCGTAGGCCATGGCCTCCTCCGCCTGCGGCGCCGCCTCTCTGATCGTCGCCCGCAGCCTCTCCAGGGCCGCCCGCTGCGGCTCCGGCACGCCCGCCAGGTAGGCCTCGACGCTCGCCGGCTTCACCACTGCTGGGTCGTCCCGCAAGCCTTCTGAATCACCGTCCGGTAGAACGCCAGGGCGCCGGCGGCATCGGCAAGGCGGAGGCGCTCCCCGGTGCCGTGCATGCGGCCCAGGTCGGCCGGGCTCATGCGGAAGGGGCTGAATCGGTAGGCGTCGCCCGCCACCGGGAGGTAGTGCCGGGCGTCGGTGGCGCCCATAACGATCCAGGGCGCCACTGCGGCGTCGGGGAAGGCCTCCGCGATGCTCTCGGCCACCACGCGGAAGGCGGCGGACTCGGTGCTCGACAGCGGCGACGGCTCGGCGCTGAACCCGCCGGGCAACTGGCGGACCGTGATCCCCTCGCCCACTACCGCCCGGACGTGGGCCAGGACGCTCGCCACGCTGTCGCCGGGGATCACCCGGAAGTTGGCCACCGCCCGGGCCGACTGCGGCAGGACGTTGGGCTTCACCCCGCCCTCGATCATCGTGACGGCGGTCGTCGTGCGGATGAGGGCGTTGCCCGGAGGCGACCCGGCCAGGCGTCGTTCCACCAGGGGGCCGAGGCGATCGGCGTGGCGCAGGGCCAGGCCACCCGTCCCGCCCAGTAGCGGAGCCAGTGCGGCGAAGAGGCCGGTCTGGCTGTCGAGGCGGGCCGGAAGGAGGTTGGCCTCGAGAGAGGCCACGGCCTCGGCCAGGTTCCCCACCGCGGTGTGGGGAGGCGGCACCGACGAGTGCCCCCCAGCGCCCTCGGCCACCAGTTCCACATTCAGATAGCCCTTCTCCCCGATCCCCACCAGGGCCACCGGCCGGGTAACCCCGGGGAGCAGGCCGGTCACCACGGCGCCGCCCTCGTCGAGGACGAAGTCGAGCCGGATGCCGCGCTCGGCCAGCAACGCCGAAAGCGCCGCCGCCCCCTGCCCGCCGCCGATCTCCTCGTCGTGACCGATGGCCAGGTAGAGGGTCACGTCCGGGCGGAAGCCCTCGGCGAGCAGGCTCTCGACGGCTTCGAAGATGGCGACGACCGAGCCCTTGTCGTCGGTGGTGCCCCGGCCCCAGAGCCACTCCTCGTCCCGTTCGCCGGCGAAGGGCGGATGCTCCCAGCCGCCTTCGGTCCCCGGTTCGATGCCCACCACATCCATGTGGCCCATCAGCAGCACTGCCGGGGCCCCCGAGTCGGCGCCCTCCCAGGTGTAGAGGAGGGAGTGCTCGGCCACGACCTCGCGGCTCAGGCTCTGGTGGATGAGCGGGTAGGTGCTCTCCAGGAAGGCGTGGAAAGCGGCGAAGGGCGCCGGGTCGGTCAGCGAGCGATCCTCGTTGGAGATGGTGGCGAGGCGCACCGCCGCCGCCAGGTGCTCCAGGTACCGGTCCCCGGGACTGCCCGGCTCCGGGACCCCCGGCGCCTCCCCGCCCCGCCGCCCCGCCCAGCGGCGGCGCAAGGCGGCCGCGGCCGCGGCCCCCACCCCGGCTCCGGCGATGAGTTTGATCCCCTTCTTCCTGCTGGTCATGGGCTTCCCTCCTGCCCCGATGCTACGCCGCCTGGCGTCACTGGTCCCAGGAGGTGGATCCACCGGCCGGCCAGCACGAAGCCGAGGCGCCGGGCGGTGCGCTGCATGGCCTCGTTCGAGGTGCTGGTCGAAGTGAACAGCCGCCGGTAACCGCGGCCCTTGGCCCAGGCGGCGGCGGCTGCGACCAGGGCGGTGCCCAGGCCCCTCCCCCGGCAGCCGGGGAGCACCCCGGTCAGCTCCTCGTATGCGGTATGGGTGTCGTCCCCGGAGCGCCACATCTCGCACAGGCCCACCCACTCGCCGTCGGCGACGGCGATGGTGGTCCCCTCCACCAGCGCCTCCTCCGCGTCGAGGTGGCGGCGGCGAAAGGCCTCCCGGTCGGGTACCGCGTAGCCCAGGCCCCAGGGGACGGTCGCCTCCACCCCGGTGTGCAGGCGGTAGTAGCGCTCGAACCAGTCAGGGTCGGTCCGCTGCAGGGCAGCCAAGCTGGTGATGCCGGAGAGGACCGCCGAGGTTCCCGGGTCGAAAGCATCGAGGTCTAGGTGCAACTCGTGCTCCGCCTCGACCTCACGGAAACCCCGGGCCAGGGCGAAGGCCGGGCCGTCGGGCTCGGCCAGGCTGGTGGAGGCGTGGAACTCGGTGGCGCCTCCCGCGGCGGCGGCCGCCCCGACGGCGTCGAGCAGCGCCGTGCCGATGCCCCGCCGGCGGGCCGCATGGGACACCGCCACCCACAGGCGGCGCCGCCCGGCCACGGGGACATCAGGGTCGATCTGGGCCCGGGTGAAGCCGACGACATCCCCGTCGGCCACCGCGAAGAGGGCGCACCTGGGCCTGCCTGCCGCCTCGTCTGCGGCATCGGCGGCCGTCTCCCCCTCCAGGCTCCAGGGCTCCTCCGGCTGGGCCTCCTTGAGCAGCGCCACCCGCAAGCGGTAGGCGGCTTCGCTTCCGGCGAAGGGCACGATCTGCACGGCAGAACGGTACCCGCGGCGCACTAGGGTCTCGCCTCGTGCACTGGCTGGACGCCGTCTCCGCCCGGGCCCTGGCCCGCACCCCGCCCCACAAGCGGGTGTTCCGCCGCGGCTGGGGCGACCCCGGGGCGCTGGAGGCCTACCTGGCGGAGTCGGCCGCCACCGTCCCGATCCCCGACCTCGAGATCGCCGAGGGGCCCGAGCAGTCCTGGAACGGCCTGGTGGGCCGCGACCTGGCCTTCGCGAGTCCCGGCCGCTACCTGCCCGAGGCGAGCCGCCTCGCCCGGGCCCGCCTGGTGGGCCCGCCCGGCGGCGCCGAGCGCGCCGTGGTGCTGATGGCTTCCTGGAACGAC
>JALOLI010000206.1 GCA_025456165.1 Acidimicrobiia bacterium
GCTACTCGACCTTCTTGTCCCAGGAGCCCGGCACCACGGGCGGGGAGAACGAGGTCACCAACTCCAGGTTGCCCGGGCCGAGCGAGACGGTGGCGTGGTGCACGCCCACCGGGATGTAGACCGCGGTCCCGGGCTCCAGGGGGACGCTGCCCTCGGGGCTCACCAGTTCACCGCGTCCGGCCACGCAGAACACGACCTCCTCTTCGGCGGGATGGACGTGCCCCGGGGGGGCGGAGCCGGGGGGGAACACCGAGTAGCCGACGGTAAGGTTCTTCGACCCGACGCTCTCCGGCCCGATGTAGAGGAGCCAGTCCCGCCCGGGGAGGTGCACGACCTGGGCCTCGTCGCGCTGCACAGGTTTGAGCATGCATCCCCTCTCCTGCCCGCGCCGCGAGAGGCCCGGGGCAATCATCGATTATCGAGCAGAGCCACGATACGCCGCCCGGGATGGCCCGTCAACTGACGCCGTACGGGCAAGGAGTCATGCCCCGACGGGCCTCTCGGGGATCGGCTCCGGGCCCCAGGCGGCGGCCTCCACGATGCTCGCCAGGCGCTCCACGGCGAACTGGATCTGGCGCAGGCAGGCGTCGCGCCAGACCCCACTCTCGATGAAGGCGTGGTGCCGGCCCGGCTCCATGAAGTCGTAGCCCGTCAGCTCCCGGCAGCCGGCGGCGCCGAACTCCCGGCCGAAGTCGGCGATCAGCGCCTGGGTGATCCGGCGGGCTTCGCTCTTGGCGCGGGAGTGGTCGGGGATGAGCCGGGCGGCCTGCCGGCCGGCGGCGAGAGCGGCCCCGGTGATGGCGCCGCACATGCCCCCGCTGTAGGCGATGCCGCCGTTGAGCGCCATGGCAGGTGAGGAGTCGCCGGCGCCGGGAAGGCCGAGGTGCTCCTGGAGGACGACCAGAGCGGTCTCAGCACAGCCGAAGGTGTTGGCGTCGTCCAGGAAGAGCTCTCGGGTGCGGCGGCTCAGGTCGGAGGAGTCCACGGCCTCAGGAACCGGCGAAGTAGTCGACTACCAGGATCGCTTCGCGGTGCGGGGCGCACAACGCAATGAAGGCGAGGTGGTCGGGATGGGTGGCATAGGCGTCCCGGTCTGCTTCGGAAGCGAAGCTCACCAGGAAGCAGTGGGTGAAGCCCTGGTGCAGGTTCTGCACGCTGACCTCGCGCCCCCACTCGAAGCCGGCGATCTGCGAGATCTTGCCGGGCAGAGCGCGAAAGGCGTCCTCGATCTCGCGCACCTTCTCGGCGCTCGTCTCGGGCTTCCAGCGGAACAGGACGACGTGGCGCAGCATGGGCTTCCCTTCTCCTCCTTGAGCCGGGTCAGGGTAGCCGACCGGCCGGAAGCTCCTCTTCAGACATCCGTGGCGGACTGCCGGGAGTCAGGAGGCAGCGCTCTTCAGTTCTCGCTGGTAGGCCTTCCATCCCGGGCACCACTTCGTGTGCCAGCGCCAGATCCGGGACATGAGCTTGTTGGGCTCCGCCTCGGCCTTGAGGCGCATCGGGCAGTCGGCGCATCTGGACTTCATGGGGGAGAGGCTACCCGGGCGTCGGCTTGTGCAACGGGCGTCCCCGGGCCATAGTCTCGGGCATCGACATCGAGGAGGAGAGCGTGGCGAAGAGGGGTCTGCCGGTGGTCCTGCTGGCGCTGGCGCTGCTGGCGGCCGGGTGTGGTGGCGGCGAAGGTGCGGCGACTGCCGAGGCCGTGATCGAGACGATCTCGGCGGCCGACGCCTCGGCGCTGCTGGCGTCGGCCCCCACCGGTCTGGTGGTGCTCGACGTGCGGACGCCCGAGGAGTTCGCCTCCGGGCACCTGGCCGGAGCCGTCGGGCTCGACTTCTACGCCGCCACCTTCGCCGACGATCTCGCTGCCCTCGACCGGGAGGCGCCCTATCTCCTCTACTGCCGCAGCGACAACCGCTCCGGCCAGGTGCGCGAGATGATGCGCTCCCTCGGCTTCCGCCGGGTGCACGAGATCGACGGGGGCATCGTCGCCTGGGCCGAGGCGGGCCTGCCCATCCAGACGCCCTGAGCGGCCGGGCAGTGCCCTAGCCTGGCGGCGTGGATCATCCCTGCCTCCTCGGCATCGACGCCGGGACCCGCGAGGTGCGGGTCGGGGCCTTCGCGCTCGACGGCGCCCTCCTGGCCCTGGCCCGCCGTCCTACGCCCACTTCCCGTCCCCGGCCCGGCTGGGCCGACGTGGACCCCGACGCCCTGTGGCAGGCGACCGCCGCCGCGCTGCGGGAAGTGGTGGCGGCTCTTCCCTCGGGCGCCACTCCGGCGGCCGTAGCGGCGGCCACGGTGGGAGAAGCCGGGCTCCCGGTCGACGGGCACGGCCGGGCGCTGCGGCCGATCGTCGCCTGGTTCGACATACGGGCGGTGGACTACACCCGCCACTGGGAGCAGGCCCTGGGCAGCGCCCGGGTCTACGCCATCAGCGGGCAGACCCTCGACGGCCTCTTCGGGGCTAACAAGGCCATGTGGGTCCGCGACCACGAGCCCGAGGTCTGGCGGAACACCGCGGCCTGGCTCTCCACCGAGGACTGGCTGATCCTCCGGCTCACCGGGGCGCCGGCCACCGACTACTCGGTGGCCTCGCGCACCATGCTCTTCGACCGCCACCGGCTGGAGTGGTCGGCGGAGTTGCTGGAGGCCGCCGGGCTGGAGGCCTCCCTGATGCCCCCGGCGGGCCAGTCGGGGACGGTGGCCGGGCGGGTCGGCCGCGACGCGGCGGCGGCGACCGGGCTGGCGCCGGGGACCCCGGTCGTCCTCGGGGGCCACGATCACATCTGCGCCACTTTCGTTGCCGGTGGTGGGGAGGGGCTTCCGGTCGACTCGACGGGCAGTGCCGAGGCCCTGGTGGCCTCGGCGGCGGGGGTGCTGGCAGGGGACCGGGGGCTGGCGGCTCACGTCAACTGCTACCCGGATGTCATCCCGGGCCGCATGGCGCTCCTGGCGTCCGTGGGCCTGGCGGGGGGCCTGGTCGACTGGCTGCGCCGGGAGGTGTGGAGGTGGCCCGACGATGAGGCCGGCGCCTACGAGCGCATGTTCGCCGAGATCCGCCGACCCGTGCAGCCCAACGGCCTGATGTGCTTTCCGCAGTTCGGACGCGGCGCCTCGCCTCGCTGGGAGCCCGAGCGGGCCCGCGGCGCCTTCATCGGGTTCACCGCCGGTCATCACCGGGGCGACTTGCTGCAGGCCGTCCTGGAGGCCTCCTGCTTCTCGCTGCGGCACAACCTGGATTGGATGGAGCAGAACCTGGGCGTGGCCGTGCCGCGCCTGCGGGTCCTGGGCGGTGCGGTGCACCTCCCGCTCTGGATGCAGCTGAAGGCCGACATCACCGGCCGGGAGGTCGAGGTGGCGGCCGCCGGGGAGCCCGCCGCGCTGGGCGCCGCGGTGCTCGGGGGGGTGGGTGCGGGGGTCTATCCCGACCACGGCTCCGGTGCGGCGGCCGTCGCTGTGGCGTCCGTTGGCGGCGGGCAGAGGGTGGGGCCCGACCCGAAGCAGGCTGAGGCCTACGGCGCCCTCTACGAGCAGGTGTGGCTGCGCCTGCCCGACCAGCTCGGGCCGCTGGCAGAGTCCCTGGGGCTCCCCGAGGGCTGACCGGCTCAGGGTTGCGCCAATAGGCCGCCGCCCGTCGCCGGA
>JALOLI010000207.1 GCA_025456165.1 Acidimicrobiia bacterium
TACGACGCCGCCGTCGCCCTGGCTCACCGCCGGGGCGCCCTGGCGGCGGCCTCGATCGACCCGATGCTCCTCGGCGTCCTGCGCTCGCCCGGCGCCGCGGGCTGCGATCTGGCGGTCGGCGAGGGCCAGCCGCTGGGATCACCGCTCTCCTTCGGCGGGCCGGGGCTGGGCCTGTTCGCCACCACCTCGGCCCTGATGCGCCGGATCCCCGGCCGCCTGGTGGGGCGCACCCTCGACGAGGACGGGCGCGTGGCGTATACCCTGACCCTGCGCACCCGAGAGCAGGACATCCGCCGGGAGAAGGCCTCGTCCAACATCTGCACCAACCAGGGGCTGAATGCCCTCGGGGCCGCGGTGCACCTTGCCTGGCTGGGGCCGCGGGGACTGGCCGAAGCCGGCCGGCTGAGCGTCCAGAAGGCCCACTACCTCGCCGATCGCCTCGCTCGCATCCCCGGAGTGGGCCCGGCAGCAGACGGCCCCTTCGGCCGCGAGTTCGCCCTGCGCTTGCCCGCCGACCCGGCGGTCGTGGTGGCGGCCATGGCGGCCCGCGGCTACCTGGCCGGCATCCCGCTGCCCGCCGACTACCCGGAGCTCCCCGGATCCCTGCTGGTGGCAGTCACCGAGAAGCGCACTCGAGCCGAGATGGACGGCTACGCCGCGGCGCTCGAGGAGGTGCTCCAGGATGCCTGAGCCGGGCGGGCGCGCCGCTTCTTCTCCCCTGGTCGGCGGGTCGGCCGAGCCGACGCTGGCGGCGCTGTCGGCCGAGGGCCGGGCGGCCTGGTCCTTCCCCGCTCTCGACGTGCCCGAGGCCGCTCTGGACCTTCCGGAGGCCACCGCCGTCCTGCCCCCCCTGCCGGAAGTCGCCGAGCGCGATCTGGTGGCGCACTTCACCCGGCTGGCCCAGCGCAGCTTCGGAGTCGACCTCGGGGCTTACCCCCTGGGCTCGTGCACCATGAAGTACAACCCCAAGGTCTGCGATTGGGCGGCCGAGCTGCCGGGGTGGCGGGACCTCCACCCGGCCACCCCGCCCGCCTTCGCCCAGGGTGCCCTGGCCGTTCTGCTCGAGGCCGAGCACATCCTCTGCACCCTGACGGGCATGGCCCGGGCCACCTTCCAGCCCCCCGCCGGCGCCGCCGGGGAGATGACCGGCCTGCTCATCATGAGGGCCTATCACGCCTCTCAGGGGGCGCCCCGCAGCAGAGTCATCATCCCCGACTCGGCCCACGGGACGAACCCCGCCTCAGTGAGCCTGGCGGGCTACGAGGCGGTGCCGGTGCCCAGCAATGGCCGGGGCATGGTCGACCTGGCAGCCCTCCGCCGGCTGGTCGACGGCCGAGTGGCCGGCCTGATGCTCACCAACCCGAACACCCTCGGCCTCTTCGAGCAGGAGATCACCGCCATCGCCGCCGTGGTGCACGAGGCCGGCGGCCTCGTCTACTACGACGGCGCCAATCTCAACGCCATCCTCGGTGTGGCCCGGCCCGGCGACATGGGCTTCGACATCGTCCACTCCAACCTCCACAAGACCTTCGCCACGCCCCACGGGGGCGGCGGGCCGGGCGCCGGCCCGGTTGCCGTCGCCGAGCACCTGGCCCGGTTCCTGCCCGGGCCCCTGCCCGTGAGGCTGCCCGACGGGAGCCTCGGCTGGGAGATGCCACCGGCGTCGATCGGGCGGGTGCACGGCGGCCACGGCAACTTCCTCGTGGTGGTGCGAGCCCTGGCCTACATGCGGGCCCTAGGCGGGGCCGGCCTGCGGAGAGTCGCCGAGCGCTCCGTGCTGAACGCCCGCTACCTCGAGTCGCTGATCGCCGCCGAGTACGACCTGCCCTACGGCGAGCCCTGCATGCACGAGTTCGTCGCCTCGGCCGCCCGCCTCAAGCGCGACACGGGCGTCCGGGCCGCCGACGTCGCCAAGGCCCTCCTCGATCTCGGCTTCCACGCCCCGACGATGTACTTCCCCCTCATCGTCGAAGAGGCGCTGATGATCGAGCCGACCGAGACCGAGTCCCCCGAGACGGTTGAGGCCCTGGGCGCCGCCTTGCTGGCCATCGCCCGCTCCGCCAGGGAGGACCCCGCCGCCGGCCATGCCCATCCCCACACGACTCCGGTGCGCCGCCCCGACGATGCCCGGGCGGCGCGCCAGCCCGTGCTGACCTGGTTCATGGAGGGCCCGTGAGAGCAGCCATGGGGATCGACGTCGGCGGCTCCGGCATCAAGGGAGCCGTGGTCGACCCGGCGAGCGGCTGGGATGGCCCGCTCGGTTTCACCATCCCGGCGGTGGTGCGCCGCGGCGTGGTCCACAGCGCGGCCAACATCGCCTCCTCATGGATCGGCGTCGATGCCGGCGCGCTCATCGAGGCGGCCACCGGCCTGCCCGCAGTGGTGGTCAACGACGCCGATGCCGCCGGCCTGGCCGAGATGCGGGTGGGTGCCGGCCGGGGACGACCGGGCGTGGTGCTGCTGCTCACCTTCGGCACCGGCATCGGCAGCGCGCTGTTCGTCGACGGGACCCTGGTCCCCAACACCGAACTGGGCCACCTCGTGATGTGGGGCGGCAGCGCCGAGGCCAAAGCGGGGGCGGCGGCCAAGACACGCGAGGGCCTGAGCTGGGACAAGTGGGCCAAGCGGGTGGACAGGTACCTGGCCTACGTAGAGAGGCTGTTCTCGCCCGACTTGCTGATCGTCGGCGGGGGAGTGAGCCGCGACCACCAGAAGTGGGTCCCCCTGCTCCACTGCCATGCCGAGGTCGTCCCCGCCCGGTTCCGCAACAACGCCGGGATCGTGGGCGCCGCGCTGCTGGCCGCAGGCGAAGCCCCTTCCTGAAGGGTGCGGCGCCGGTCAGACGGCCGGGTATCCCGCCAGCACCCTCTCCCGGATCTCGGCCCGGGTGGCGCCGTCGCAGAATGCCGCCTCGGCGGCGCGCCGGCTGACCGTCTGCAGATCCTCGACGGTGAAGCCGTGGTGCGCCACGACCTGGGCGAACTCCGCCGTCATCGAGGTCCCGCTCATCAGGCGGTTGTCCGGGCTCAGGGTGACGGCGAACCCGGCGCGGTGCAGCAGGCCCACCGGATGCGCCTCGATGCTGGGGAAGGTGCCGGTGTGGAGGTTCGAGGTCGGGCACACTTCCAGCGCCAGGCCGCGGGCGTGTATCTGGGCCGCTACCGGGCCCATGCCCACCACTCGCCCGTCGCGCACGGTCAAGTCCTCGATCAAGCGCACCCCGTGTCCGAAGCGCTCGGCCCCACAGCCGAGGGCATCGGCCATGCTGTCCACCCCGGCGCCCTCTCCGGCGTGCAGGGTCAGGCGCAAGCCCGCCTGCGTGGCGGCCCGGCAGGCGGCGCGGTGGCGGGAGGCGGGGAACCCGGCTTCGGGCCCGGCCAGGTCGAACCCGACCACCCCGCGGTGGGCGAACTGCCCCGCCAGGGTGGCGACGGCAGCCGAATCATCCAGGTGCCGCAGGGCGCAGGCGATCACGAAGACCGGGATCCCGGTCTGCCGGCGGCCCGCGGCACAGCCGGCGAGCACGGCATCCACGACCCGCTCGGGGCTCAGGCCCCCGGCCAGGTGGAGCATCGGGGCAAAGCGGAGCTCGGCGTAGACCGCCCCGTCGGCGGCGAGGTCGAGCACCGCCTCGTGGGCCACCCGTTCCAGGGACGCGGCCGTCTGCATCACCGCGACCGTCTGGGCAAAGGCCTCCAGATAGTGCACCAGGGTGGCAGAGCCTGCTTGGAAGAACCAGCGGCTCAGGCCCTCGACGGTGGACTCAGGAAGCCCCTCGTATCCCTGCTCCCGGGCGAGCTCCAGCACCGTGGCGGGCCGCAGCCCTCCGTCGAGGTGATCATGGAGGACGACCTTGGGCAGCCGCTGCAGGATGGCCTGATCCATGCCGCGCAGGGTAGCCGCCTCAGCCCGGCGGCAGCCACCAGCGCCGTTCCACCGTTAGCTCGCCGAAGAGGTCCGACTCGAGCACCTCCCCGGGGACGAAGCCCTGCGCCTCCAGGTAGCCCTCCACGGGCGAGCAGCCCAGGAAGACGTCGGCGCTCACCGGCAGTGCCGGGGCCAGTTCGCGCACTTCCTGCAACAGCCGGGCCGCCACCCGGGCATGGCGCCGCTCGGGGTCGGTGCCGAGCCCCCTCAGGCGCACCTGCTCCGCCTCCACTGCCGCGTCGGCGAAGCCCACCACCCGGCCCTGGTCCACCGCCACGAGGATGGCTCCAGACAACAGGCGGCGGCGCAGTGAGCCGGGGGAGAAGTCGCGCCGCAGCAGCGCCGATATCGTGCCCGGGTCCAAGAGGCCCGCGTAGGCTTCCCAGTGGGCGGCATCGGCCACCCGGCCGATGCCCACCAGATCGTCTCTGCCGGCCCGGCGTATCTCCACTCCGCCCAAGCTACACCGCCCGGCCGCCGATGGGACCCGCACACTCCGCGTGGCCGCCCCCTACACTGTGAGGAGCAGGAGGAGGGGAGGGTGAAGCAGTTCCGGGTCGATGATTCCGGCGGTGCGGATGATGCCGTCCGGCCCGAGGGTGAGCGCCTGCAGGCCGCCCTCGAGGCGCTCACCGCCCGGGACCAGGTCCTCGCCGACCGCAGCCGGCGCCTCGCCGCTCTCGAGGGCGCCGCTTCCCGGCTCACCGCCCTGGCCGCCCGGCTGGAGCTGGCCGAGGCAGAACTCACGGCTCTGCGCCGGGCCCGCTCGGCCGAGGCCAGGGAGCGCGAGGAGCGGATCGGCCAGCTCGAAGCCCGCCTGGCCGAACTCCCCCTCCCCGCCGAAGCCCCCGCGCCCCTCCGGTCGTCCGAGGAGCCGCCGGAGGGCGTGGTGGCTCGCCTGCAGCAGGACCTCGACCTCGAGCGCCGGCGCAACGCCCGCCTGGCGGCGCGTCGCGAGGACGGTGCCGGGGCGCTCGCCCGCCTGCAGGAGGAGCTCGACACCGCCCGCCGGCACGCCGCCACGCTCGAGCGCCAATTGGGCGAGATGCAGCAGGCCGCCGGCCCATCAGGCGCCTACGCCCACTGGGAGCAGTGGTTCCACCAGAGGCTCGCCGACCGCGCCGCGTCGGACTCAGCGAGGGCCGATGAAGCCCTGCGGCAGCAGCGCGCCGCCCTCGAGGAGAAGGAACGCCTCATCTCCCGGCTCATCGATCGCCTGCGGGCGACGGGGCAGATCCGACAGGGGCCCGACGATCTCAAGGAGGTCGTCGGCGTCGGGCCGGTCCTCGAGGACCTGCTCCACGGCCTCGGGATCACCTCTTTCGAGCAGCTCGCCGCCCTCTCCGAGGAGGAAGTCGGCCGGATCGAGGGCCTGCTCGGGGTGTTCCCCGAGCGCATCCGCCGTGACCGCTGGATCGAACAGGCGGCCGACCTGGCCGCCCGCCGGGTGCGGCTCGGGCCCGGCCTGAGCCTCACCTGATCCCGGTCGCCGACCGCTGCGGCCGCGCTACCTGCCGTATCGTGCCCGCTTGTGCAATCCTTCTCGTGGTCGCTATGATGCATAGTGATGCAGGACATGCAGCCCCCCGAGCGAGCCAGACGGCCGGTGACGCTCCTGACCACCCAGGACGTCCTGCGCCTCATGAAGGTCGACCGCTCCACCGTCTACCGGATGGCGGAGGACGGCCGGCTCCCCGCGGTGAAGGTAGGCCGGCAGTGGCGCTTCCCGGAAGACCAGATCCACGACCTCCTGCGCTGCCG